>NZ_JARBCJ010000309.1:0-2207 GCF_028803055.1 Mumia sp. | reverse complement strand
CTTCATGTGCTGGGATTTGTGAACATCCCCGGGTGTAGCTACACGTATGAGCAGAAGCACTGGAGGAGGGGCCCGACCTACCCAGAAGGTCGGGCCCCTCGTGCTCTGAGCGAGGCACGGAGTTCGGCACGCCGCCAACGTCGTCACCCGCGAGAGGGCTGATCGGTGGGCGGGCAGCCGGGATCTCGCTCGTCCTGCTGGTCGCGCTGAACCGTCCTGCTCGTCCTCCCCGCTCTGGCTTACGTCTACCGCCCACCCAGGCCGAGCCGAGCGACGAAGACGGAGGAGTGACGACGGGTCATGGCGGGTACCTGCCTGACTGACGACCAGCGAAAGGAAGCCTCATGCGAGCGATGGTGTATCGCGGGCCGTACAGGATCCGCGTCGAAGAGAAGGACCGCCCCAAGATCGAGCATCCGAACGACGCGATCGTCAAGGTGACGATGGCCGCGATCTGCGGCTCCGACCTGCACCTGTACCACGGGATGATGCCCGACACGCGGGTCGGCCACACCTTTGGCCACGAGTTCATCGGCATCGTCGACGAGATCGGCCCCTCGGTGGAGAACCTCCAGGTCGGTGACCGGGTGATGGTGCCGTTCAACATCTTCTGCGGCACCTGCTTCTTCTGCGCGCGCGGCCTGTTCGCCAACTGCCACAACGTCAACCCGAACGCGACCGCGGTCGGGGGCATCTACGGCTACTCGCACACGACCGGCGGGTACGACGGTGGTCAGGCCGAGTACGTCAGGGTGCCGTTCGCCGACGTCGGCCCCTCCCGGATCCCCGAGTGGCTGGCCGACGAGGACGCGGTCCTGCTCACCGACGCCGCGGCGACCGGCTACTTCGGAGCCCAGCTCGGAGACATCCACGAGGGCGACGTCGTGGTCGTGTTCGGCGCCGGCCCGATCGGGCTCATCGCCGCGAGATCGGCCTGGCTGATGGGCGCCGGCCGGGTGATCGTGATCGACCACCTGGAGAACCGGCTCGAGAAGGCGCGGACGTTCGCGTTCGCGGAGACGTACAACTTCGTCGAGTACGACGACATCATCGTCCACCTCAAGAAGATCACCGACCACCTCGGAGCGGACGTCGCGATCGACGCGGTCGGTGCCGAGGCCGACGGCAACCTGCTGCAGCACGTCACCGCAGCGAAGCTCAAGCTGCAGGGAGGGTCCCCTGTCGCGCTGAACTGGGCGATCGACGGCGTGCGCAAGGGCGGCACGGTGTCGGTGATGGGGGCGTACGGCCCGATCTTCAGCGCCGTCAAGTTCGGTGACGCCATGAACAAGGGTCTGACGCTCCGCATGAACCAGGCTCACGTGAAGCGCCAGTGGCCTCGCCTGCTCGAGCACATCCGCAACGGCCACCTCAAGCCGAGCGAGATCGTCACCCACCGCCTCCCGCTCGAGCACATCAACGAGGCCTACCACATGTTCTCGGCCAAGCTCGACGGCTGCATCAAGCCGCTCATCATTCCTGATGCCGCCTGAGGAGGGCACCACCATGACTGCCACCACCCCGTCCGACATCCCGACGTACACCGAGGCGAAGCCGCCACTCCCCCGGCCTCTCGACGAGATCCGCGCCACGATCCCGGGATGGGGTGCCGACCTCGACCCGGCCGACCGCCCGTCCTTCCCCCGAGAAGTGCCTCAGCCGGACCACTCCGGCGCCCACTGGTCGTTTCCCGACCGGCAGCCCGAGACCTATCCGCGGGAGCGCTCGATCGAGCACGCGTTCCTCACGCCGGTCTTCGGGACCTCCTGCCCGCCGCGTGGACTCTCCGGCAAGGTGCGGCGCCTGGCCTACGCCCGCTACAGCGAGGGGCGGGCGGCGCACTGGCTCCTGCTGATGGCGGCCGACCGGATCGACGTGAAGGAGGCGATGCTGCGATCGTTCGTCACCCTCCGCCCCGACAACCCCATCACCCAGACCGGCATCAGCAGCGAGCTGAAGCGGCACGGTGCGAAGTCCCGGTTCGGGCGCCACCGCACCGACGTCGTCCACCAGGCGCTCGACCCGGTCATCGTCGCCGGCCCCTGGGTGCTGGGAGGCTGGCTCGCCTACCGAGCCGCGAAGCGCGTCCTGGGCTGAGTTGCACCTGACTCACTCCGGGTATCGCATGGCGGTATGACCTTCTTATCCCGGTTCCCGATGGGCGTCGCGACTGCCACAGCCGTCGCTGGGGCACTCGCGACGCCGAC
>NZ_JARBCJ010000308.1:0-2230 GCF_028803055.1 Mumia sp. | reverse complement strand
CCGCTCCGGCCGCTCGTGCACAGCGCCAGGCCGTCGGATGTGCCGTCGAGGAGATTTCCCTCGAGAAGCGTGTGACCGACCGCCTTGTCGACGGCGTTGTGACGGCCGACGTCCTCGCGGACCACCACCACCGTGCCGTCGGGATGGAACAGCCCCGCAGCGTGAGCCCCGCCCGTACGGTCGAAGTGGCGCTGGTGGGTCCGCAGCAGGTCGGGGAGCGCCGCGAGCGCGGTCGGCTCCCACCGGTGCGGTCGGCGGTGGTCAGGCAGACGCGTGACGAGGTCCGCGACCTCGTCGAGCGAGTCGGTGCCGCACACCCCGCACGCCGACGTCGCTCGCAGCGAGCGCTCCTGCCAGGTACGTGCCGGCGCCCCGCTGAGTGCCACCGTCACCACGTTGAACCGCTGCTCCTCGGTGAGGCGGGCATCGGTGCAGTACGCGATGCCGGCGATGTCGTCGCGCCCACGGACGACGCCCTCGGCCAGGACCAGACCCGCGGCGAGCGCGAAGTCGTGGCCCGGGGTCCGCATCGTCACCCCGAGGCGGCGATCGGGGAGACCCGGTGTCGCGACGCGGATCTCGAGCGGCTCCTCGGTGATGAGCCGGTCCTCGCGAGCACGCGGGGTTCCGTCGACCCATTCGACGACGCGCCGGCGTGCGGTAGGAGCGGTCATGCGCCCCAGCCTATGTCCGTCCGCGTGGGTCCCGGGACTAGCATCGGGGCCATGAGCAACCGTCGTCCGCCCACGCTCGACCCGTACGACCCGCTCGGCATCGACGATCTTCTCCAGCCGGAGGAGATCGCGATCCGCGACACAGTACGCAGCATGCTGGCCAGCGAGGTCGACCCGTACGTCGCCGAGTGGTTCGAGACCGGTGACCTGCCTGCGCGCGACCTGATGCGCGCTTTCGGCAAGGTCGGGCTCCTCGGGATGCACCTTGACGGCTACGGCTGCGCCGGCACGAGTGCGACGGCGTACGGGATCGCCTGCCTCGAGCTGGAGTCCGCCGACTCGGGCATCCGCTCGATGGTCTCCGTCCAGGGGTCGCTCGCGATGTACGCGATCTGGGCGTTCGGCAGCGAGGACCAGAAGCAGACCTGGCTCCCGCGGATGGCCTCGGGTGAGGCTGTCGGCTGCTTCGGGCTCACGGAGCCCGACGCCGGGTCCGACCCTGCGAGCATGCGCACCGTCGCCCGGCAGGACGCCGGCGGCGACTGGATCCTCAACGGCACCAAGATGTGGATCACGAACGGCTCGATCGCCGACGTGGCCGTCGTCTGGGCCCAGACGGAGGAGGCCGGCAGCGGACGCGGCGTGCGCGGGTTCGTCGTCTCGACCGAGACACCCGGCTTCACCGGCACCACGATCAAGCACAAGATGTCGCTGCGGGCGTCGGTCACCGCTGAGCTCGTCCTCGACGACGTCCGGCTCCCCGCCGACGCGGTCCTGCCCGAGGTCACCGGCATGCGCGGCCCGCTGTCGTGCCTGAGCGAAGCCCGGTACGGGATCGTGTGGGGCGCGATGGGCGCGGCGCGCTCGTCGTACGAGGCCGCGCGTTCCTACGCCGGCACGAGGACCCAGTTCGGGGCGCCGATCGCCGGCTTCCAGCTCACGCAGGCCAAGCTCGCCGACATGTCGCTCGAGCTCAACAAGGGCATCCTTCTCGCCCTGCACCTCGGTCGCCGCAAGGACACTGTCGGTCTGCGGCCGGAGCAGGTCAGCTACGGCAAGCTCAACAACGTCCGCGAGGCACTCGAGATCTGCCGCACGTCGCGCACGATCCTGGGCGCCAACGGCATCTCGCTGGAGTACCCGGTCATCCGCCACATGAACAACCTCGAGTCGGTCCTCACCTACGAGGGCACCTCCGAGATGCACACGCTGATCGTCGGTCAGGCTCTCACCGGGCAGGCCGCCTTCCGCCCGTCCCAGAGCTGACCCGCCCGTGGCTCTCTGGTTCGCCTGGTTCGTCGCGCTCGCAGCCGTCGCCGTCGCCGGATACGCAGCGTTCCTCCTGGTCCGCGACCGCCCGGTGGACAACCCGCTCTTCTACGCCGCCGCTGCCCTCGAGGTCCTGGTCGTCGTCCAGACGGTCGCCGGGTGCGTCGCGCTCGCCAACACAGGGCGTGACGTCGAGGGCGTGACGTTCGTCGGATACCTGCTGACGTGTGTCCTCATCCCGCCGGCGGCCGTGATCTGGGGCGTCGCCGAGAAGACCCGCTGGGGCA
>NZ_JARBCJ010000307.1:0-2259 GCF_028803055.1 Mumia sp. | reverse complement strand
CGGCGAGCAGGGCGCCGAGGTGCCCCCGTGCGAGCGCGCGGGCCGGGAGTCGGGTGGAGGCGGGCATCATCGGGTTCCGACCAGGGTTCCGGCGAGCATCTCCGGCGTGGGGTCCACCAGGTAGTCCTGGATGCGACCCTCGTCCATCACCACCGTGGCGTGGGCGCGGTGCGCGGCAAGGGGATCGTGGGTCACCATCACCACCGTCTGACCGACGTCGTCGACGAGGTCACGCAGCAGGCCGAGCACCTCGCTCGCCGTACGAGCGTCCAGGGCGCCGGTCGGCTCGTCGGCGAAGACCACCTCGGGGCGAGCCGCCAAGGAGCGCGCGATCGCGACGCGCTGCTGCTGCCCACCCGACAGCTCGGCGGGACGGCGTCGCAGGAACGGTCGCAGGCCGATGCGATCGATCACCTCGGCCAGCCATGCGTCGTCGCCGTCGGTTCCGGCGACTCGCAGCGGGAGGCGGATGTTCTCCTCCACGCTCAAGGAGGGCAGCAGGTTGTACGACTGGAAGACGAACCCGACCGCCCCGCGGCGGAGGAGCGTGCGCTCGGTCTCGTTCAGCCCGGAGATCTCGCGACCGCCGATGACGACCTGGCCCGAGGTCGGCGTGTCCAGACCGGCTGCGCACTGCAGCAACGTCGACTTGCCGGAGCCGGACGGGCCCATCACGGCGAGGAAGCTGCCTCGCGGGACCTGCAGGCTGACCCGGTCGAGGGCGTGCACGGGGCCGTACGTCTTGGTGACGTCGCGCAGCTCCAGCGCGTGGATCGAGGGAGTGTGAAAGCTCATGTCTCGACGGTAGGAACGGCGGGCCGCCAGGCCCATCCAGCCACCTGGTCAACCGACGGTACAGCCCGCTGTACCGACCTCTGGTGCGCCGGAGGGTAGCGTGACGGCCGATGGACAGCGAACAGGCGACGGGCCCCGGGCGGAGCCTCCGCGGCCGACTGCGCGATGCGGTGCACAGCACCGGCTATACCGCCTACGGCGCGGGCATCGGGCTCCTCGCTGCGGCCAGCCTGCCGTTCGGGATCGTGGTCGCCGTCCTGTGGTTCCTGCGCGTGGGTCGGCGCCTGGTCCTGCCCTCCCTCGCGTGGCTGCGCTGGTTGAGCGATCTCGAACGTGAGCGTCTGCGACGGCTGGGCTACGTCGTCGACGAGCCGCTCAGCCGGAGCGGGTCCCCCGAGGAGCAGGCCGCTGACCCGGCCACGAGACGGGAGCTCGGCTGGCTGGTGATCCACGGGACGTTCGGGGTCTTCCTTGGCGCGGTGGTCGTGCAGCTCTTGCTGATCACCGTGCACGACCTCGCGTACCCGCTGTGGTGGCAGTACGTGGGCGTGGGGGAGCAGGAGCTGCTGAACGGGCTGCTGCCGGCGAGCAGCGACAGCCGCGCGCTCCTCGGGCCCGTGATCGCGGTGATCGCCTTCGCGCTCTGGTTCCTCGGCGCGCCTCGTCTGCTCCGGTGGCAGGCGGAGCCCGGCCTGCGCCTGCTCGGTCCGCCGCCGGGCACCGATCTCTCGGCGCGGGTGGCCCAGCTGACCGCGACGCGGGCCGCGGCCCTCGACGCCCACACGGTTGAGCTGCGCCGCATCGAGCGCGCTCTGCACGACGGGGCGCAGAACCGGGTGGTCGGAGTGGCCGTGCTGATCGGTGCCGCACGCCGCGAGGTGCCGCGCGATCCCGTCCGGGCCGAGGAGATCCTCGCGCGTGCTCAGGACACCACGGAGGACGCACTCGCCGAGCTGCGAGCCGTCGTCCGCTCGATCCTGCCGCCGGTGCTGGAGAACCGCGGCCTCGCGGGAGCCGTCACCGCGCTTGCCGCCGACTGTGCGGTGCCCTGCACGGTGACCATCGACGTCCCGGTGCGCTGCCCGGCCAGTGTCGAGGCGACCGCCTACTTCGTGATCGCCGAGGCGTTGACCAACGTGTCCAAGCACAGCCGGGCAGATCGGGCCGAGGTCGAGGTGCGCCTCGACGCCGGCCGGCTGCACGTGCGGGTCAGCGATGACGGGCGCGGGCGCGCGGACCCGGCCGGCGGGACGGGTCTGGCTGGCATCATCCGCCGGGTCGAGGCGCTCGACGGCCGAGCCTGGGTGACCAGTCCACCTGGGGGACCGACGGAGGTAGGGGTGGAGCTGCCGTGCGGATCGTGATCGCCGAGGACGACACCCTGCTGCGGGAAGGGCTGAGTCTGGTGCTGCGCGGGGAGGGTTTCGACGTCGTCGCCGCCACCGGTGACCCGGACTCCTTCCT
>NZ_JARBCJ010000306.1:0-2268 GCF_028803055.1 Mumia sp. | reverse complement strand
CGGTCGACAGCAGAGTCGTTCCGGGAGACGACGGGGACCAACACCGAGTACGACGCCTGGCGGGCCTTCTACGCCGACGCGCAGAGGCTGGCGCTCTCCGTGGCGCCGACCTTGCTGCGGCCGCTGCCCACGACCGAGGCGATCCGAGAGGACGTGGGCGAGGCCGTGTGGAGCGACCTCGTGGCGCGGCCGCTGGGCCACGCCATCGAGCGTCGCTTCACCAGCGACCTCGTCCGCGGCGTGGTCGCGACGGACGGCCTGATCGGGACGTACGCCTCGCTGCACGACCCGACGCTCCAGCAGAACCGCTGCTTCCTCTATCACCTGGTCGGCAACGGGTCGGGCGAGTGGCGGGTCCCGGTGGGTGGCATGGGCGCGGTGACCGACGAGCTGCGTCGCGTCGCCGAGGAGGCCGGCGCGGAGATCCGGACGGGGGTGACGGTCCGTGCCGTCGACGCGGACATCGACGGCGTCGTCGTCCACGCCGACGGCCTCGACATCGAGGCCCGCTGGTTGCTGTCGGGCGTGGCACCGTACGTGCTGGCGGGGCTGCTCGGTGATCCCCTGCCCTCGAAGCCCGAGGGGTCCCAGCTCAAGATCAACCTGCTCGTCGACCGGCTGCCTCGGCTGAAGTCGGGCGTCGACCCGAAGGTCGCCTTCGCCGGCACCTTCCATCTCGGCGAGACCTACGAGGAGCTCGAGCGGGCGTTCGCGACGCCGTCGCCCGACGTGGCCTGCGGGGAGCTGTACTGCCACACGCTCACCGACCGCTCGATCCTCGGTGCGGAGCTCGCGGGGACGGACGCGCAGACGTTGACGTACTTCGGGATCCACTGGCCGTACGCCGAGAGCAGCGATGACGCCAAGGCGCGCGGCTGGCGGGCGTTCGAGTCGGCGATCGACGCCTACCTCGAGGAGCCGATCGCGTCGGTGATCGCGCGCGACGCGAACGGCGACCCCTGCGTCGAGGTCAAGACTCCGGCGGACATCGAGAAGGATCTCGCGATGCCGGGTGGCCACATCTTCCACGGCGACCTGCAGTGGCCCTGGGTCGAGCACCTGGGCCGTACGCCGGCGGAGCGGTGGGGTGTCCAGACCGGGCACGCGCGCGTGCTGATGTGCGGATCGGGCGCACGGCGCGGCGGCGCGGTCAGCGGCATCGGGGGGCACAACGCTGCGATGGCGGTGCTCGACCACGAGGGCCGCGCAGCCTGAGCCGCCCCGTCCGCCTCGTCCGCGTTTCGTCGAGTTCCGGTCTGTTCTTCGTCGTGATTCGGTCCACAACTCGACAAAACGGGGACGGTGCCGCACCCCGGCGTGATGCTGGTCACGTTGCGGTCCTGATGTCCGTTACGGGCGTCACATTTGAGCATGATGCGTCGCTGCTGAACGGGCTGTTGCGCGATCCGTCACGCTCCTCCACCGTGGGGGCATCACATCGATGCCCGCCGCGTGAAGGAGCTCCCATGACCGAGCTGATGGTCGGCCGCCCGGACTCGCTTCCCGAGCCGGAGCCGTACGACCTGCGTGACCGCTTTCGCGCCGGCTCGCCGCCGGTGCTGCTGACCGGCGTCCAGGCCATCGCGCGCCTCCTGGTCGAGCAGCGCGAGCACGACCGGCGTGAGGGCCGGCGCACCGCGTCGTTCGTGTCCGGCTACCAGGGCAGCCCGCTCGGGGGCGTCGACCGCATGCTGGCTGACATGCCCGACGTGCTCGAGGCGAACGACATCCGCTTCGTCCCCGGCCTCAACGAGGAGCTCGCCGCGACGTCGGTGTGGGGCACCCAGCAGCCGCTCGATCCGGCCGAGGCGGTCTTCGACGGCGTCGTCGGCTACTGGTACGGCAAGGCGCCCGGCGTCGACCGCGCGACCGACGCGCTGCGGCACGCCAACATGTACGGCGTCGATCCGCGCGGCGGAGCCGTGATCCTCGCGGGCGACGACCCCGCCTCCAAGTCGTCCACCGTCCCCGCTGTCAGCGAGCGGACGTTGGCCGCGCTCGGCATCCCCGTCCTCTTCCCCCGCAACGCCGCCGAGATCGTCACGCTCGGGCTCCACGCCGTCACGCTCTCGCGTGCGTCGGGCTGCCTGGTCGGGCTCAAGATCGTCGCCGACGTCGCCGACGGCTCGTGGGTGGTCGACCGCCCCGCCGACGCCTTCCGCCCGGTCGTGCCGTCGATCGAGTGGGACGGCAAGCCCTGGTCGTACGCCCAGGCGCCGATGATCGTGAACCCGGACGCGATCGTGGGGGCGGAGGCGCAGCTCGTCG
>NZ_JARBCJ010000305.1:0-2293 GCF_028803055.1 Mumia sp. | reverse complement strand
CCTCGTCGCCGACCTCGACGACGACGCCTCGCCTGCCGAGCAGCGGCCCGTTCGCGCCGGGCAGGAGCTGGCGCTCCGGCTCGAGGTGGGACCGCGACGACAGACCGAGTGGCGCTTCGGACACTCCACGACCGACGCCGTACGCCCTCCGCTGCGGCTGCGCCCGGTGACGCGGGGGCGCCGCGGCAGCTGGGTCAAGACCGGCGTGGGGTGGCGCGACCTCGTGGTTGCCGACCCGCGGGACGGACGGTTCGTCCCCGAGCACCTCGACGTGCTGCGCGCGATCCACGGCACCCACCGCGCGCGGTTCTCCTACGGCTTCGGCTCCGAGGACACGCTGGCGCTCGCCGGACTCGGGGCGTCGCTGTGGCGCCTGCTGCGCGAGGCCACCGAGGTCGGTCTCCCGCTGGTCGCCTCCGGGTTCGCCGACGTACGCCTCGCGTCCCAGCCTGCACGACTGACGATGGACGCCCACGCCGACGGGGCCGGCGGGGCCGTCCTCGCCGTCGGTGCCGAGGTGGGTGGTCTGTGGGTGCCCGCCGAGGACGTGACGCTGCTCGGGTCCCCGGAGCACGGCGCTGCGCTGTGGGAGGGGACCGGTGAGGACGCCACGGTGGTCCTCGCACCGCTCGACCGCGCACCGACGCCCGCGGTCAAGGAGCTCTTCGCGACCGGCCGGCAGGTCGTGGTGCCGCGCGACGGCATGGACGACCTCCTCCACACCTACCTCCCTCGCGTCCGGCGGCTGGTCGACGTGACCTCCCGCGACGACTCGGTCGCGGTCCCCGAGCCCCCCGCGCCGCACCTCGTCCTCGCGCTCACCTGGACGGGCGGCCACGAGGCGCACCTGTCGTGGTCGTGGCACTACCGCAACCCGACGACCGGGCAGACCGTCCGGGTCTTCGCGCTCGACGAGGAGCCCGCCCCGTACGGCATGCGCGACCCCGACCTCGAGCGCGTCGCCCTCGACCGGCTCGTCCTCGACGAGGACGCGGCGACGTTGCTGCTGCGCGCCGGCGCCGCCTGCCCCACGCCCTACCCTCAGCTCGTCCTCCGCGAGATGGACGCCGTCCGGTTCGCGCAGGACGTGCTGCCCGGCCTGCGCAGCAACCCCGCGTTCGAGATCCAGGCCGACGGCCACCAGCCCGAGTTCCGGGAGGTCCTGGGCAAGCCCGAGATCCAGTTCACCACCGCCCCGGCACCCTCGGGCCGCACCGACTGGCTCGATCTCGAGGTCGCCGTCACGATCGGTGGCCGACAGGTGGGCCTCGCGACGGTGATCGAGGCGATCGCCACCGGTCAGGACAAGATCCTGCTGCACCAGACCGAGCGCAAGGGCACCTACCTGTACGTCAGCGTCGACCATCCCGAGCTCGACGCGCTCGCCCGGATGATCGAGGACGCGCGCGCGATGAGCGACCGACGGCGTGACGCCGCGACGATGAGCGTCGCCACGCAGGCCTTCGACCTGTGGGACGAGCTGGACGAGATCGGGGTCGTCGACGTGCAGGCCGCGCGCTGGGTCGCGATGGCGCGCCGCCTCGTGGGTTCCGAGGGTGTCCCCGACGTCGCGGCGCCGACGGGCCTCAAGGCGACGCTCCGCCCCTACCAGCAGCACGGGTTCTCCTGGCTCGCGTTCCTCGCCGAGCACGAGCTCGGCGGGATCCTGGCCGACGACATGGGCCTCGGCAAGACCCTGCAGACGCTCGCCCTGATCACGCACCGCCGCGAGGTCGACCCCCAGGCGCCTCCGTTCCTCGTCGTCGCGCCGACCAGCGTCGTCGGCACCTGGGCCAACGAGGCCGCGGCGTTCGCGCCCGACCTCGTCGTCCGTACCGTCGGCGAGTCCACCGCTCGCCGCAAGGAGTCGCTGCGCGAGGTCGCCGAAGGGGCCGACGTCGTCGTCACGTCCTACACGCTGCTGCGCCTCGAGGCCGACGACTACGCCGCCCTCGACTGGGCGGGGCGCATCCTCGACGAGGCGCAGGCGGTCAAGAACCACCGGGGCAAGACCTACCAGGCCGTCCGCCGCGTCGACGCCCCGTTCTCGCTCGCCATCACCGGCACTCCCGTCGAGAACGACCTCATGGAGCTGTGGTCGCTGCTGTCGCTGACCGCGCCCGGGCTCTTCCCCCATCCCACGCAGTTCGCGAAGGACGTCGCCAACCCCATCGAGAAGGGTGGCGACGGTGAGCTGCTGGCGCTGCTGCGCCGGCGCATCCGCCCGATCCTGATGCGGCGCACCAAGGACCTCGTCGCGGCCGACCTCCCGCCCAAGCAGGAGCAGGTCCTC
>NZ_JARBCJ010000304.1:0-2294 GCF_028803055.1 Mumia sp. | reverse complement strand
TGGACGCGCTTCCACGCGTCGAGGTCGGTGACCTCGATCAGGTCGTCCTCCGGCGGCGAGATGCCGGCGTTGTTGAACGCGACGTCGACCGCGCCGTACGCGTCGGCCGCCGCGTCGAAGAGCGCGTCCACCTGTGCCTCGTCGGCGACGTCGACGGGGACGAAGAGGCCCCCGACCGACTCGGCCGCCTCCTTGCCCGCGGTGTGGTCCACGTCACCCACGACGACGCGAGCACCCTCGGCGGCCAGCCGGCCGGCGGCGGCGAGACCGATCCCGCTCGCGCCGCCGGTGACGACCGCGACCCTGCCGGCGAGTCTCTGTGTCAGGTCGAGCGGGCTCATGCGGACTCCTCCGGTGCTGGGCCGTCGGCGACGGCGATGAAGACGTTCTTGGTCTCCGTGAACGCGAACGGGGCGTCCGGACCCAGCTCGCGCCCGATCCCCGACTGCTTGAAGCCGCCGAACGGGGTGGTGTAGCGGACCGAGGCGTGCGAGTTGACCGAGAGGTTGCCGGCCTCGACCGCCCGGGCGACCCGTACGCCGCGCGAGAGGTCGCGGGTCCAGAGGGACCCCGACAGGCCGTACGCGGTGGCGTTCGCGAGCGTGATCGCGTCGGCCTCGTCGCGGAACCGTTGCACGGTGACGACCGGACCGAAGATCTCCTCGACGACGGTGGGGTCGGTGCGCGACTCAGGTGTGAGCACCGTCGGGGCGAACCAGTTGCCCGGCCCGTCCGGCGCCGAGCCGCGGAAGGCGACCGGCGCGTCGTCGGGGACGTACGAGGCGACCTTCTCCCAGTGCGGCCGCGACACCAGCGGACCCATCTCGGTCTCCTCGTCGGCAGGATCACCGACGCGGACCGCGGCGACCGCGGGCTCGAGCAGCTCCATGAACCGGTCGTACGCCGACTCCTCGACGAGGATCCGGCTCCGGGCGCAGCAGTCCTGGCCGGCGTTGTCGAACACGCCGTACGGGGCGGTGGCCGCGGCGCGTTCGAGATCGGCGTCGGCGAAGACGATGTTGGCGCTCTTGCCGCCGAGCTCCAACGTCACGGCGGTCACGGTCGGCGCGGCGGCGGCCATCACGCGGGCACCCGTCACGGTGGAGCCGGTGAAGACCACCTTGCCGACGCCGGGGTGGGTCACGAGGCGCTCGCCGACGACCGCGCCCGAGCCGGGCAGCACCTGCAGGAGCCCGTCGGGGAGCCCCGACTCGGTCGCGAGCTCACCGAGCCGGATCGTCGTGAGTGGTGTCCACTCCGCCGGCTTGACGAGCACCGCGTTGCCGGCCGCGAGCGCCGGTGCGAACCCCCACGACGCGATCGTCATCGGGAAGTTCCACGGGGTGATCACGGCGACGACACCGATCGGGTCGGCGAAGGTCAGGTCGATGCCGCCGGCGACCGGGATCTGACGCCCGAAGAGCCGCTCGGGCGCGGCGGCATAGTAGGTGAGGACGTCGGCGACGTGCCCCGCCTCCCAGCGCGCCTGTCCGACGGGGTGGCCGCTGTTGGCGACCTCGAGGGCGGCCAGCTCGGTGACGTGGGCGCGTACGACGGTGGCGAACGCACGGAGCCCGTCGGCCCGCGCGGCGGGTGCGAGGCGCGACCACGTCCGCTGCGCCGAGCGGGCGCGAGCGACGGCAGCATCGACCGCCTCGGCGTCCACCAGCTCGACCGTGGCGAGGACCGAGCCGTCGGCGGGGTTGTGGACCTCGGTGGTGGTCATGTGCGCACGCCGCTCCGGTCGGCGGCCGCGCCGACCAGCGCCGCGAACAGCCGAAGGTCGTCGAGCGTCTCCTCGGGGTGCCACTGGACGGCGACCACGAACGTCGCCGCCGGCATCTCGACGGCTTCCACCGTGCCGTCGTCGGCCCGGGCGGCGGCGACGAGACCGTCACCGAGCCGGTCGAGGCCCTGATGGTGGTAGCACTGGCCGTCGACGGCGTCGCCGACGATGGTCGCCAGCCTCGTGCCTGCCACGACCGTCGCGGAGGTCGTCGAGAAGGTCGCGTCGCCGAGCTGGTGGCGCGGGTGCCCGACGACGTCGGGGAGGTGCTGGTGCAGCGTGCCCCCGAGGGCCACGTTGAGCACCTGCGCGCCTCGGCAGATGCCGAGGACGGGAAGGTCGCGGGCGAGCGCGCCGTCGAGCAGCGCGCGCTCCCACGCGTCGCGGTCGTGCCGGGGCTCGTCGGTGAGCGGGTGCGGCCGCTGTCCGTACGACGCGGGGTCGAGGTCCTTGCCGCCGGTGAGGACGAGCCCGTCGAGGCGGTCGAGCATCTGCTCGGCGCCCTCGG
>NZ_JARBCJ010000303.1:0-2322 GCF_028803055.1 Mumia sp. | reverse complement strand
GGGCGCTGCGTGCCCACCTGCTGGTCGAGCTGGGGAAGCAGTGCGCGGACGAGGCGAGGGCGGCGTACGCCAAGGCGATCTCGCTGACCACCGATCCCAGGAGTCGCGCGTTCCTGCAGGAGAGCCACGACCGACTCGGTCGGCGCTAGGGGATCAGACCCAGCGGGAGAACCACATCCGCTGGAGCCACTCCTCGTGGGTGATCAGGATGTCGGTCCAGATCGGGAAGAAGAACGCGGCGAGTGCCAGGGCCACGGCCACGTAGGTGCCGAGGGCCGCGGGCGCCCACCACCGCAGACGGCTTCCGCGGGACCCTCGGAGCAGCCGACCGGCGACGAGCGCGATCGCGGCGCACGTGAACGGGACGAAGGCGGTCGCGTAGAAGAGGAAGATCGGCCGGTCGTCGTAGGCGAACCACGGCAACCAGGACGACACGACCACGAGCACGACGAGACCGAACCGCCAGTCGCGGTCGCGCAGCCAGAACCAGACGGACGCGACGAGTGCCGCCAGCCCGCCCCACCAGACGGCGGGGTTGCCGAGGATGAGCACCTGACGGATGCACGTCTCGGTCCCGCTCGCCGCACATCCCGGCGTCGAGGCGGCGAGGTCGGTCTGGGCGTCGACGCCGACCGGGCGGTTGAGGACCAGCCACCCCCACGGGTCCGACTGGTACGGGTGAGACTTGCCGGCGAGGTAGTCGCCGGTGTGGAACGAGTAGACCATCTGGTGGTAGTGCCACAGCGACTCCAGCGGTCGCAGCAGCTCTCCGATCAGCCCTCTGTCGGTCTTGTCGATGGCTGACCCCCACGGTTGCGCGTCCCCGTAGCCGAGCCCGAACCGGCCCTCGAAGACCTCGTGGTTCACCAGGAACCCCGTCCAGGTCACGACGTACACGACGAGGGCCACGATCACCAGCGACACGAACGCGGGAAGTCCGTCGACGATCATCGAGCGCCACCACGCACCGCGTACGCCGATCGCCCGACGGTCGATCACGTCGAGCACCCAGACGAAGACGCCGACGGCGGCGAGGAAGTACAGGGCGCTCCACTTGGTGCCGACGGCCAGCCCGAAGCACACCCCGGCGGCGAGGCGCCACGGGCGCAGCAGGAGCATCCGGACCGGACCGAAGCCCGAAACGGTCTCGGTGGTGGCGTAGCGCCGGGCGATCCGGGTGCGACCCCACTCTCGGTCGGCGACGACGCACGCGACCGCGCACACCAGCCAGAACGCGAGGAACACGTCGAGGAGCGCGAGCCGGGACATCACCAGGTGCACGCCGTCGACGGCGAGGAGCAGGCCCGCGAGGCAGCCGAGCGCCGTGGAGCCGCTGAGCCGGCGGACCATCCGGGCGAGGACCAGCACGGTCAACGCACCGACGACGGCCGCCGAGATGCGCCAGCCGAACGCGTTCATCCCGAACAGCTGCTCGCCGATCGCGATCATCCACTTGCCGACCTCGGGGTGGACGACCTGTGTCGGCTCTCCGGTCCACAGACCGGTCGTCTGCCCGGCCTCGACCTTCGCGTTGGCGTCCTCGACCCAGTCCTGCGCGTAGCCGAACCGCAGCAGCGACCAGGCGTCCTTGGCGTAGTAGGTCTCGTCGAAGAGGAGGCGCGGTGGATACTCCAGGCGCCAGACACGCGCGGCGAACGCCAGCAGCGTGACGGCGATCGGACCCAGCCAGCCGAGCAGCCGGGGGGAGTCGGCGATCCGCGAGCGGAACCGGTCGCGCAGCGGCGGCAGCGGCGCACCCTCGGGCGTGCGGCCCAGCGGCGCGAACCTCTCGCTGCTCCCGTTGCGCTCGTCGACGGTCACGGACACGCGGCAACCCTAGCGGCCGCCACGTGGCGGCGAAGCCGGTCGCGGACGGCGACCGTAGGCTAGGCCCGTGCTGGTCCTCGCCGCGACACCCATCGGGAACCCCGCCGACGCGTCGCAGCGGCTGCGCGATCTGCTGGGGAGCGCCGATGTCGTGGCGGCCGAGGACACCCGTCGGCTGCACCGACTCGCCTCAGACCTTGACGTACGCATCGGCGGGCGCATCGTGTCGTACTTCGAGGGCAACGAGTCCCGGCGCACACCGGAGCTGGTTGCCGACCTCGAGGCCGGCCGTACGGTCCTGCTCGTCACCGACGCCGGGATGCCGAGCGTGTCGGATCCCGGCTACCGCCTCGTCGCCGCCGCGGTCGAGGGCGGGCTCGAGGTGACGGTCGCCCCGGGCCCCTCGGCGGCGCTCGCCGCGCTCGCCGTGTCCGGGCTGCCGGTGGACCGCTTCACCTTCGAGGGATTCCTGCCGCGCAAGACCGGTGAGCGTGA
>NZ_JARBCJ010000302.1:0-2324 GCF_028803055.1 Mumia sp. | reverse complement strand
CGGAGAGGCGCCCGACGCCGGCGTCGAGACGACGGCCTCGGCGGCGGCCAACCCGGCGACCGAGGAGTACGCGTTCCACTCCTTCGGTGCGGTGTTCGCCGAGGCACGTGTGCACCGGTGGACCGGCGAGGTGAGGGTGCCGAGGCTGCTCGGCGTCTACTCGGTGGGCCGGATCGTCAATCCGACCACAGCACGGTCGCAGCTGCTCGGTGGCCTCGTCATGGGACTCTCCGCGGCCCTGTTCGAGGAGTCGTACCGTGACCCGCGCTTCGGTCACGTCGTCACGCAGGACCTGGCGACCTACCACGTCGCCTCGCACGCCGACGTCCTCGGCATCGAGGCCGAGTGGCTCGAGGAGTCCGACGAGTCGTTCACCCCGATGGGCTCGCGCGGGATCGGCGAGATCGGGATCGTCGGTACGGCCGCCGCGATCGCCAACGCGACGTTCCACGCGACCGGGATCCGGGTCCGCGACCTCCCGTTGACGGCCGACCACTTCCTGGCCTGAGTCACGCTCCCCGGGGCTGGTGGCGAAGAACACCACCCCTCGGCTTGAGTCGCGCTGTCTCGAAACTGTACCGTCTGGACGGGAATGACTGTACCGGCTGGACGGTTAAGTCAGGCAGGACCGAGGCCTCGACAGGGGGAGACATGAGCACCACCACCGCACCACGCCGTACGGCACCCGTGCCGGCGCGTGCCGGCCTGCGCCAGTGGGCGGCGCTCGCCGTCCTCATGCTCCCGGTGCTGATGGTGAGCATGGACAACACCGTCTTGAGCTTCGCGCTCCCCGACATCAGCTCCTCGCTGCACCCGTCCGGCACCGCGCTGCTCTGGGTCGTCGACATCTACGCCCTGATGCTCGCTGGTCTCCTGGTGGCGATGGGATCGCTCGGCGACCGCATCGGGCGTCGCCGCCTCCTCCTCGTCGGTGCGATCGGCTTCGGAGCGGTCTCGTTCTACGCGGCCCAGGTCGACGACATCAACGGGCTCATCGTCGCCCGCGCTCTGCTCGGTGTCTTCGGTGCGACGCTCATGCCGTCGACGCTGTCGCTGCTGCGCAACATCTTCTTGGACCGCCAGCAGCGGCGGCTCGCGATCGCGGTGTGGGCAGCCGGCTTCTCGGCTGGCGCCGCGCTCGGCCCCGTCATCGGTGGGTGGCTCCTCGAGCACTTCACCTGGCACGCGGTGTTCCTCATCAACCTCCCCGTCGTCGTGGTTCTGGTGCCGCTGGCGGTGTGGCTGCTGCCGGAGTCGCGCAACCCGAACCCCGGGCCGTTCGACCTGGTGAGCATCGTGCTGTCGATGACGACGATGCTGCCGGTCGTCTACGCGATCAAGACCTTCGCCGAGCACGGCCTCACCGCCGCCGTCGGCTGGACCGTGGCCATCGGCGTGCTGAGCGCGGTCGCGTTCGTACGGCGCCAGCTGGCCCGCGAGCACCCGCTGGTCGACGTCACGATGTTCCGCAACCGCGTGTTCTCCGGAGCGCTCGGCGCCAACCTCCTGAGCCTGATGGGACTCACCGGCTTCCTGTTCTTCGCGGCGCAGTTCCTGCAGCTCGTCGTCGGGCTCGACCCGATGGAGGCGGCGTTGGTCCTCGTCCCGGGACTGGTGGCGACCATCCTGGCCGGTCTGCTCGTCGTGCGCCTCGTGCCGGTGTTCGGTGTGCGCGCTGTGGTGTCGGCGAGCTTCGGCCTGTCGGCGGTGGGCTACGCGATCGCGGCGTTCGCCGGCTCCCTGCCGTCCGCGACGTCGATCGCGGTCGCGTTCCTCGTTCTCGGTGTCGGCATCGGGTTCGCCGAGACGCTCACCAACGACGTCGTCGTGTCCAGCGTGCCGGCAGAGAAGTCGGGCGCTGCATCGGCGCTCTCGGAGACGGCGTACGAGATCGGCGCGGTGCTCGGCACGGCCGTCCTCGGCGGCATCCTCACCGCGACCTACCGCGCGGAGGTCTCGCTCCCGCCGCTGGCCGGCACCGAGACTCAGCGTGAGGCAGCGGGACAGACCCTCGGCGGAGCGATGGACCTGGCCGACGCCATCCCGCCGCAGGTCGGGGGCTGGCTCGTCGAGTCGGCGCACCTGGCGTTCGACCACGCCGTCCAGACCACGAGCGCCGTGGCCGTCGTGATCGCGCTCGGTGCCGCTGCCGTCTCGTGGTTCACCCTGCGCGACGCGGAGCGCTGAGAGCGCCGACGACCGACGCGGATTCGGCGCGGCGCAGGCGCGGCCGGGCGATGCCGAGATAAAGAAGAGACCCGATGGGGCCGAGCAGCACCATCAGGACGATGTAGGTGACCTGGCTCTGACCAGACTGCTCCCAC
>NZ_JARBCJ010000301.1:0-2326 GCF_028803055.1 Mumia sp. | reverse complement strand
GGCGAGCTGCTCGACATGGATCCGAACTACCTCGTGTTCGTCGTCAAGAAGCTCACCTCGCTCGGTCTCGTCGAGCGCATCCCGGACCCTGACGACCGGCGCCGCCGCCTGATCTCGATCACCGAGGCGGGCCTCGACCGGCGCGATGCGGCGGACGCCGCCGTCAACGAGGTGGAGGAACGTCTCGCGACCGGCATCGCGGCCGACGACCTCCGTACGCTCCGCCGGCTCCTGCTCCAGCTCGACGCCAACACCGGCGCGCACCACCCGCTCAGCGACTCGACGCGCTGACCCCTTCGCACCGACTGCGCCAGAACCCCACCGTTCCGCGCACCCGGATGCGAACCCTCGACTTCCTGTCTCAGCAATTGATCATGAGTAAATGACTATCTAGTTGATGGACATACTCAAATCCGCGAGTCGCCCGACTCCACGAAGATCACCGCAGGAGACTCCATGTCCTTCCGTCTGCCCCGCCTTCGACGCCACAACCGCCGCCGCGACGACCGCAACGACGACCGCCGCGACGCACGCGCCCGCCACCTCGCGGTGGCGGCCGCCCTCACCACCACCGCCGCCCTCGTCTCGGCCTGCGGCGGGGACGCGAGCGGGTCGCAGGACGAGACGGTCATCAAGCTCGTGGACCCCGGCAACGCGGGCCTCCTCGCGTACGCCAAGAAGACCGGCATCCTCGAGGAGCGGCTCGAGGCCGCGGACGCCAGGGTGGAGTGGGGCGGTTCGTACGGGTCGTTCACCGCGACGATCGACGCGGTCCGCTCGGCGGACGTGACTCTGCTCGAGGGCGCGATCTCCCCCGTGATCGGTTATCTGTCCACCAGCAAAGACGTCAAGATCTTCGCCGTCGCCGACCGCTCCCGACACCCGAAGGCGCCCGTGGCCGACGGCCTCGTCGTCCAGAAGGACAGCCCGATCACCGCGATCGAGCAGCTCGTCGGCAAGCAGGTCGCTGTCAACAAGGGTGGCCGCGGCGAGTACCTCCTCGGGCTCGCCCTCGACAAGGCCGGCGTCGCCCAGGACAAGGTCGAGAAGGTCTATCTCAACCCCGTGCAGGCCGCGGGCGCGTTCCAGTCGGGCAAGGTCGACGCCTGGTGGGCGATCGTGCGCGGCTACCCGACGGCCGTCGCCGCCGGCGCCAAGACCCTGGTCACCAGCAACGAGGTCGACGACGACGACCTCACCATGCTGGCCGCGCGTACGGAGCTGGTCGACGAGAACCCCGAAGCCCTCAAGATCGTCGTCGACACCCTCGCCGAGCTCCGCAAGGAGGCCAACGCCGACCCCGCGAAGCTCCAGAACGTGTTCACCGACTCGGGCCCGACCGCCACCTCCGGCGCCGCGCTCGAGCGCGACACCGAGGTCGACCGCTACGCGAACCCGTTCCGCCCGGTCGAGGACGCCGACCTGGCCACGATCCAGACCGTCGCCGACTACTTCGCTGATCACGACTTCATCAGCAAGCCGGTGAAGGCCTCCGACGCGGCAGTGCAGCTCGGATCATGACGGCCGCGCTCGACACGACACCGCGGTCAACCGGTCCGGACGCCACCGTGGACGCCCCGGTCACCCTCGCCCGCCCGCGCTTCCTCGGCAGCCGGCAGCGCAGTCGTACGCTCTCGCTGTCCCTCCGCTTCGCGGTGCCGATCGCGCTCGTCACGCTCTGGCAGATCGCGGGCAGCGTGGGCTGGCTCGACCCGGAGATCCTCTCCTCCCCCGGCTCGGTGGTGAACGCGGCCGAGGAGCTGTGGGCCAGCGGGCAGCTCACCGACTTCCTCGCCGCCTCCGGTCGGCGTGCCGCGCTCGGCGTGACGCTCGGCGTCTCGGTCGGCCTGGTCCTCGGAGTCCTGTCGGGGATCTCCGCGCTCGGCGAGGACCTCATCGACCCCACGATGCAGATGTATCGCGCGGTCCCGTTCCTCGCGCTCGTCCCGCTGCTGCTCTCGTGGTTCGGCGTGGGCGAGGGCTTCAAGATCATCCTCATCGCCGTCTCCGCGGTGGCCCCGATGTACGCCTACACCTATCTCGGCGTGCGCGGGGTGGACCGCAAGGTCGTCGAAGCTGCCCGCGGCTACGGCCTGTCCGGCGTACGGCTCGTGGTGCAGGTCATCCTGCCCTCGGCCCTCCCCAACATCCTCATGGCGCTGCGGATCTGCCTCTCGGTCAGCCTCACCGGCCTGATCGCCGCGGAGCAGATCGGCACCACGACCGGGATCGGCTACCTCGTGTCGCTGTCACAGCAGTACTTCCGCAACGACTACATGGTGCTCTGCATCGTCTTGTACGCGGTGATCGGCGTGCTGATCGACCT
>NZ_JARBCJ010000300.1:0-2331 GCF_028803055.1 Mumia sp. | reverse complement strand
TCCTCCCACCAACCGTCTCCCACCACGGTGACCGTCAGGTCCGGCATCTCGGTCAGCTCGGCGAGCGCGTCGATCGCGTGCTCGACCTGCTTGTGGGGAACGAGGCGGCCCACGACGCACATCGAGGGGTGCGTCGAGCGCCGCGCGTGCGTGACAGGGGTCGGATCGGTGCCGTTGTGGACGACGGAGATGCGGTCGGCATCGACGCCCAGAGCGACCAGCTCGTCGCGGGTCGCGGTGGAGACGGCGACGTAGCGCGATCGCCGATAGAGGCGTGGCGAGAGCCAGGACTCGATCCACCACCCGATCCGACCGACGAGACCGGGGTAGACGACGGGCCACTGCTCGCGGTGGACGTGGTGGACGAGGACCACGACCGGCTTGCGGGTCGCGAGGCGGGTGAAGAACGGGAGTCCGTTCTGGACGTCGACGACGAGGTCGACGCGCCCGAACCGGCGGAAGAGCAGGCCTAGGAGCGCAAAGGCGTACACGGCCGTCTTGTCGCCACGGCGCACGAAGCGGATCCCGTCGCGAACCTCGTCGCGTGGCGCGTGCTGGTGTGCGGCGCAGAACGCTGTGACGCGGTATCCGCGCTCGACGAGTCCGAGCGCGGCCTCCTCGACGAACCGCTCGGAGCCCCCGCCCTCGGGGTTGCGGGTGTCGCGCCAGTTGCAGATCAGCACGTGCCTCGATGACATGGTGTCGGTCTCCCTCCCAGGAGCGCTCAGGTTACCAGCGAGTTAGGGAGGTCACGATCGGCTCGGGCCCGTCGGTTATCGTCGGCGCGTGACCGCTCAGTTCCTCCGCCCCGAGACCTCGCAGCCGACGCTCGGTCGGTCGATTCGTCTCTTCCGTGCGCACCGGGTCGAGCAGACCGATCCCGACCACTTCTACGGCATGCTTGCGGCGGACTCGGTGGGCCAGCTGTCGCAGTACGGCGACCTGGCGGGCAAGAGCGTCCTCGACGTCGGCGGCGGGCCCGGCTACTTCGCGAGCGCCTTCCGCGGGGCAGGCGCGACGTACACGCCGCTCGACTCCGACCTCGGTGAGCTCTCGGGGCTCGGGGACCCCGAGCCGGGCACGGTCATCGGCAGCGGGATGTCGCTCCCGTTCCGCGACGGCGCCTTCGACGTCACCTACTCGTCCAACGTGCTCGAGCACGTCCCCGAGCCGTGGACCATGGCTGAGGAGATGGTCCGCGTGACTCGTCCCGGTGGTCTGATCTTCCTCTCGTACACGCTGTGGTTCGGGCCGGGGGGAGGTCCCGAGACCGCGCCGTGGCACTACCTCGGCGGCTACCGCGCCGCCGACCGGTACGCCCGGACCCACGGCAAGCGGCCCAAGAACGACTTCGGCACCTCGTTGTTCGCCGTCACCGCCGGCGCCGGGATGCGCTGGGCTCGCACCCAGACCGACGCGGAGGTGCTCGAGCTGATGCCTCGCTACCACCCGCGCTGGGCGTGGTGGACCCTGCACGTTCCCGTGCTGCGGGAGGTGACGACGTGGAATCTCGCGATCGTTCTGCGCAAACGCTGACTCCGAGGCCCGAGCCGAAGCCGGAGCCGAAGCCCGAGGAGCGGCCGACGGCGCGGCCGAAGCCGGAGCCGAAGTCCTCGTCGCGGGCACAGATGCTGACCTGGCGCTTTCGTCTCCTCGCCGTGTGCCTCGGCCTCGTCGCCGTGGCCTTCGTGCAGGCGCCGGGACGGATCCTCACCGACACCAAGCTCGACCTCGTCGTCGACCCGGCTGGGTTCCTCGGCCGGGCCCTGAGCCTGTGGGACCCGGTGGGGGCTTTCGGCCAGGTCCAGAACCAGGCGTACGGCTACCTCTTCCCGATGGGGCCCTTCTTCCTGCTCGGCGACATCGTGCAGATCGAGCCGTGGATCGTCCAGCGCCTGTGGTGGTCCCTGCTCCTCGTCACGGCGTTCCTGGGGATCGTCAAGCTCTGCGCGGCGATGCAGATCGGCGCGCCGTGGGCCCGGATCGTGGCGGGGCTGGCGTACGCCCTCTCACCCCGCATCCTGAGCGTGATCGGACCGAGCTCGATCGAGGTCTGGCCGATGGCGCTCGCACCGTGGGTGCTGGTTCCGCTGGTGCTCGGGCTGCGTCGGGCCGACCCGCGCCGCATGGCGGCGCTCAGCGCACTGGCGGTCGCCTGCGTCGGCGGCGTCAATGCCGTGGCGACGTTCGCCGTGATCCCACTGGGTGCTCTGTGGCTGCTGCTCGCGCCGGCCGGCCCGCGCCGACGGGCGATGATGGTCTGGTGGCCGGTCTTCGTGCTGCTGGGCACCCTGTGGTGGCTGGTCCCGCTGTTCGTGCTGGGCCAGTACA
>NZ_JARBCJ010000002.1:16153-48548 GCF_028803055.1 Mumia sp. | reverse complement strand
ATGGTCACCGGGACGTCGCCGGAGAACTGCTTGGTGAACACCGCGTACGTCGCGTAAACCGCAAGGATCAGCAGCGCGAGCATGACGACACCCAGCGCGCGGAGGGCGCCCGGACGGTCGAGAGCAGGGGTGCGCGCCATCAGCCGGCCAGCCTCACGGTCGTCGTCGTCCCCCAGATGGCCATCGACATCATCAGGTCCACGACGTTGATCATGACGATGGACGTGCGCACCGCCCGGCCCACGGCGACGCCGACGCCGACGGGGCCGCCCGACGCGTAGTAGCCGTAGTAGCAGTGGATCAGGATGACGACGACGGCGAACACGATCACCTTCACGAACGACCACAGCACGTCCTCCGGAGGGAGGAAGAGCGTGAAGTAGTGGTCGTACGTCCCCGTGCTCTGGCCGTAGATCACCGTCACGGTCAGCCGGGTCGCGAAGTACGACGCCAGCAGGCCGACGACGTAGAGCGGGACGATCGCGACCAGACCGGCGATCACCCGCGTCGTCACGAGGTACGGCAGGGACGGCACGGCCATCACCTCGAGGGCGTCGACCTCCTCGGAGATGCGCATCGCGCCGAGCTGGGCGGTGAACCCGCAGCCGACGGTGGCCGCGAGCGCGATGCCCGCGACCAGCGGAGCGATCTCGCGGGTGTTGAAGTAGGCGGAGAAGAAGCCGGAGAACGCGCTGGTGCCGAGCTGGTCGAGGGCGGTGAACCCCTGGAGGCCGACCTCCGTGCCGGTGAAGAACGACATCGCGCTGATGACACCCACGGTGCCGCCGATGACGGCGAGCGCCCCGCGGCCGAACGTGACCTCCGAGAGGATGCGGAGGATCTCCCGCGGATAGTGCACGACCGTCCGCGGGACCCAGGCGATCACCCGCAGATAGAAGGCGAGGTGCCGCCCGAGCGCGTCCAGCCCTCCGAGGGGTCGCTGGTAGATCGCTCTCACGTCGGCCATGTCACAACGCCTTGGCCGGGACGAGCTGGAAGTAGAGCGCGCTCATCACGAAGTTCGCCATGAAGAGGAGCAGGAAGGTCACGACGACGGACTCCATCACGGCCTGCCCGACGCCTTGGGGGCCTCCGTCGGCGTTCATGCCCTTGTAGGCGGCGACGATCGCCGCGATGAAGCCGAACACGAGCGCCTTCGCCAAGCCCTGCCACAGGTCGGCGGTCTGGGCGAGCGCCGTGAAGGACGCGAGGTAGGCACCGGGCGTGCCGCCCTGGAGGACGACGTTGAAGACGTAGCCGCCGACCACGCCGACCACGCTGACCAGGCCGTTGAGGAAGACGGCGATCAGCATGCACGCGAGGACGCGCGGCACGACGAGCCGCTGGATCGGGTCGATGCCGAGCACCATCATCGCGTCGAGCTCTTCGCGGATCTTGCGCGCGCCGAGGTCCGCAGCGATCGCGGAGCCGCCGGCACCTGCGACCAGCAGCGCGGTCGCGATGGGTCCCGCCTCCCGGACCACGGCGAGGACGGCGGCGGAGCCGGTGAACGACTGGGCGCCGAACTGCTGGATGAGGCTGCCGGCCTGGAGCGCGATCACCGCACCGAACGGGATGGCGACCAGCGCCGTCGGGATGATCGTCACCGAGGCGATGAACCACGCCTGCTGGATGAACTCGCGCACCTGGAACGGCCGGCGGAAGACGCTGACCACGACGTCCGCCCCGAACGCGAAGAGCTTGCCTGCAGTCGCCAGCGGCGCCGTGATGACGGTTGCGGCACTCACACCGCACCGCCGGACCGGACCGGCTGCTGCACGCCGACCGCTCCGAGGGACGTCGCGTCGTCGAGGAAGGAGCCCGGCGGCGGCGTGACGCCGTGGGTGGCGCACCACGCGCCCGGCGGCGCCTGGGTCGGCCGCGGCCGGCCGTCGGACGGCAGCATCTGGAGCGGGATCGGGGGCAGCGGCGGAAGGGTGCTGTGGTCCTCCAGCGCCAGCTCGTCGGCGTCCTTCTCCTCGCTCATGCCGATGGGGCCGATGGTCTGGGCGTTGAGGAACTGACGCACCGCCGGCTCCTCGCTGGAGAGCAGCATCTCGCGCGGCCCGAACATCGCCAGGTGCCGGTGGAACAGCAAGCCGATGTTGTCCGGCACGGTGCGCGCCGTGTTGATGTCGTGGGTGACGATCAGGAACGTCGCCTCGATCTGGGCGTTGAGATCGACGATCAGCTGGTTGATGAAGGCCGTACGGACCGGGTCGAGACCGGAGTCGGGCTCGTCGAAGAGCACGATCTCCGGCTCGAGCACGAGGGCACGGGCGAGTCCGGCGCGCTTGCGCATGCCGCCCGAGATCTCGCCGGGGAGCTTGTCCTCGGCACCGACCAGGCCCACCATCGTCATCTTCTCCATGACGATCTCCCGGATCTCGCTCTCCGACTTGCGCGTGTGCTCGCGCAGCGGGAAGGCGACGTTGTCGAACAACGTCATGGACCCGAACATCGCGCCGTCCTGGAAGAGGACGCCGAACAGCTTGCGGATGTCGTAGAGGTCCCGCTCGGTGCACGTCGCGATGTCGGTGCCCTCGATGAAGATGTGGCCCTCGTCGGGCTTGAGGAGGCCGATGAGGGCCTTCAAGAAGACGGACTTGCCGGTGCCTGACGGTCCGAGCATGACGCTGATCTGCCCAGCGGGCAGGGTCAGCGAGACATCACGCCAGATCGTCTGCTTGCCGAAGGACTTCGTCAGGCCTTCGACGCGTACCTCGACTCCCATCGGAGCTCCTTCGGGGGGACGGGCTCCTCGACCGGCGAGGGGCCACAAAGGATCAGCAGGGGGACGTCAGGCCTTGGCGCGACGACGAGTGCGGACGGCGAGGGCGAGGCGACCTGCCGCGGCGATGCCGAGGAGGGCGATCAGGCCGACGCCGACCGGCGAACCCGTCGCGGGGAGCGCCGTGGTCGTGTACGGGGCGACGCCGGGATCGCCGTCGCCGCTCCCGGATCCGCCGGAGCCACCAGATCCGCCGGAGTCGTTGCCGGGGGCGTTCGCGGGCGGGTTGATCACCGGCGGGTCCTGGCCGGCGCCACCACCGCCGCCCGCGCCACCGCCGCCCGCGCCACCGTCGTCGCCGCCACCGTTGCCGCCGCCACCGGGCGTCCCACCGGTTCTCGGCAGCGGGCAGTCGGTCTGCTCGCAGCCCTCGCCGACGGGGATGGTGCCGATCACTCGGGCAGCCGCGGTGTCCTCGTTGCGGGTGCACGTCAGCTCGGTCTCGCTGATCGCGCCGATGACGGGCGGGTTGAGCTTGGCATTGAGCGTGAAGACCTTGGGCATCTGGACGTAGATCAGACCGTTCGAGCCCTCCGGGAAGTCAGGGACGGTGATCTGGTCGACGGTGCCCTTGGCCGGGATCAGCAGCTGGCCCGACGCCGGCACGGGAACCATCGGCGAGCTGAGGCCGCGAACCTGGGGCTCCAGCGTGTCGACGAGCTTGCCGCCGGCGGCGACACCCTGGAGCAGGACTGTGGACGTCGCCGCACCGCCGACCGTGGTCACCTCCATCTTCTCGCGGATACGGGTCACCAGCGCGGGAGGAAGGATGAGGTCGAGCTCAGCGGCCGTGGCGGGGATCGTGTCGCCCGACTGGACCGCGTCCGGGAGCGTGGTGCGCGCATTCACCAGGAACCGCTGCGGGCCGCCGAGAGAGGTGTTGATGATCTCGTTGTCGGACTCGCAGGTGTAGGCGACCTGGTTGACCGAGGCCGGCTGGGCGGCCGCGACGGGGGCCAGGGCGAGCATCGCCCCTCCCACCAGCGCTGCGGCGGCCATGAGCGCGGTCCCTCGACGTGCGGCGGCGCTGACGCGCATCCGGATCTCCTCCCAGAAGCGACCGTGTGGTCTCCGGGAGCAGCGGTGCTACTCCCGGGTAATAACCGTGACTGTAACCAGAAGTTGCATTGTGACACAACCCACAGAACCCGAACTGAGACCCTCCAGGTCGTGACCCAGGTCACGTCATGGGACCGACGTTACTCCCTGCCGAGCCCGGGATGTCGCACCTGCCCCAGGACGCGCGAACGGGCGCCCACCCCACAGGGGGTGGACGCCCGTTCGACGAGCCTGGAGGACGTGCCTCCGTGCGCTGAGCGCAGCCTCAGAGAGCTGAGGTCACTTCAGCGTGACAGTGGCGCCGGCGCCCTCGAGGGACTCCTTGGCCTTGTCGGCGGCCTCCTTGTTGACACCCTCGAGGATCGCCTTCGGCGCACCCTCGACGAGGTCCTTGGCCTCCTTGAGACCGAGGCTCGTGAGCGCGCGGACCTCCTTGATGACCTGGATCTTCTTGTCGCCGGCCGACTCGAGGACGACGTCGAACTCGTCCTTCTCCTCGACAGCGGCAGCCTCGCCGGCGCCGCCGGCGGCAGGAGCCGCGGCGACCGCGACCGGAGCGGCAGCGGTGACGTCGAAGGTGTCCTCGAACTGCTTCACGAACTCGCTGAGCTCAAGAAGGGTCATCTCCTTGAAGGCGTCGAGCAGGTCCTCGGTGCTGAGCTTCGCCATGGTTGGCGTCCTTCCTGTTGGGGACCCCGAGGGGGGTCGGATACGTGATCGGGCCCTAGCCCTCGGAGCCCTCGGCCGCGGCCGGGGCTTCTTCGGTCTCGGCCGGAGCCGAGGGTGCGGGAGTCTCCTGCTCGACCTTGGTCTGCAGGGCTCCCACAGCACGCGCCGCCTGGGCGAGCGGTGCCTGGAACAGTGCGGCGGCCTTCGAGAGGTTCGCCTTCATGCCGCCCGCGAGTCGACCGAGGAGAACCTCGCGCGACTCGAGATCGGCAAGCTTCGTGATCTCGGCAGAGTCGAGCGCCTTCCCCTCGAGGAAGCCGCCCTTGATGACGAGCTTGTCGTTCGCCTTGGCGAAGTCACGCAGACCCTTGGCGACCTCGACCGGATCACCCTTGATGAAGGCGATGGCGGTCGGGCCGTTGAGCAGGTGGTCGACACCGTCGACACCGGCGTCGCGGGCCGCGATCTTGGTCAGCGTGTTCTTGGACACGGCGTAGTTGACGTTCTCACCGAGCGAGCGCCGCAGGTCCTGCAGCTGCTTCACGGTGAGACCGCGGTACTCGGTCAGCACAGCGCCGTTGGAGCTGCGGAACTCGTCCGCCAGCTCGGCAACCGCTGCGGCCTTGTCCGGTCGCGCCATGGTTCTCCTTCGTGTCGTACCCGCCGTGCGGCAGGTACCTGGTTCGTACGAAGGCCACCGGCGCAGCGAGCCCGGAAACGACGAACGCCCCGGCGCAGGGCACGGGGCGTGGCGCACGGTAGTGCGTCTCACTCGGTGAAACCTGCGCGGGCCGCCCGCGTGAGCGGGACCTTCGATCCGTGACACTCCCTTGCGGGCGAGTCGCGGACGACCGGCGGTCTTCGGCAACGTCCAGACTACGTGACCGAACCGCGCAGCACCAAATCGCCGGGTCAGCCGCCGAGCATCGACGACGCGTCTGTGACCTGGTCGGCCGGCGGTGCGGTGACCTCGACCTTCTTGCCCCAGTCGCTGAAGGTGATCTCGCTCTTGATCTGAGCGACGTCGAAGACGACCTTGCGCGGGAGGTCGTCCGGGCCGACCCAGTACTGGTAGGTGATCTCGTCGGGCAGCCTGGCGGCCGCCGCACCCTGGAGCTCGGTGATCTTGGAGGTGTCGAGCACCGCGTCGTAGCGCTTGGTCTCGACGCCGTCGATCATCTCGGTCTCGCCGGTGTCCTTGAGATCCTTCATGGCGCCCTTGAGCTTCTGGAGGCTCGCCGTCGGGTCCATCGACTCGCGCATCTGGTCGAAGGACCCGCCGACGGCGCCGGAGACGTCGTCGATGCCGATCTTCATCCACTTGCCGTCGGCCATCCCCTCGGCCTTGGTGTAGAGGGTGCCGTCGACCATGATGATCTTCATCGACTCCCCCGACATGTCCATCGACATGTCCATCGCGCTCTTGCGGGGGTCGCTCGCCGTCTTGACGTCCGCCTCGGCCTTCATCGTCTGACGGCCCCTGCTCATCGTCATCGTCAGCCGCGTCGTCTGGGCCTTCAGCTGGGCACCGGTGATCTCTTCGGCGAAGTTGCTCGTCGTGAGGACGGTGGCGCCGTCTCCCGCGCCGCCACCCGTCGACGACTCAGCGGCACCGGAGCCGCCGCCACCGTCGGCGGCCACGTCGGCGCTGCTTCCGCAGCCGGCGGTCAGGGCGAGAGCGAGGGCCGCGAGTGCGGTCGTCAGGGTTCGCGTGCGCATGCGTCCACGGTACCCCGCGGGACGATCATCCCGTCTTTCCTCTCCACCGGCCCTGGGAGGACGGGGAATGCAGCAGACGCCGCCTCCCTCAGGGAAGCGGCGCCTGCGGCGTCGTGCGTACGGCCTAGGAGGCCGTCACTCCTCGTCGGAGACGATGTTGCGGGTGCGGTTCGGGTCGATCGGGACGCCCGGGCCCATCGTCGTCGAGACGGTGACCTTCTTGAGGTAGCGCCCCTTCGAGCTGGCCGGCTTGAGCCGCAGGACCTCGTCGAGCGCGGCGGCGTAGTTCTCGGCCAGCGCGGTGGTGCTGAACGAGGCCTTGCCGATCACGAAGTGGAGGTTGGAGTGGCGGTCGATGCGGAACTCGATCTTGCCGCCCTTGATGTCCGAGACGGCCTTGGCGACGTTGGGCGTCACGGTGCCGGTCTTGGGGTTGGGCATCAGGTTGCGGGGGCCGAGCACACGACCCAGGCGACCGACCTTGCCCATCATGTCCGGCGTCGCGACGACGGCGTCGAAGTCGAGCCAGCCGCCCTGGATCTTCTCGACGAGGTCGTCGGAGCCCACGTAGTCGGCACCCGCCTCGCGAGCCGCGTCGGCGTTGGCGCCGGTCGCGAACACGAGGACGCGAGCGGTCTTGCCGGTGCCGTTGGGCAGGTTGACCGTGCCGCGGACCATCTGGTCGGCCTTGCGGGGATCGACGCCGAGGCGCATGGACACGTCGACGGTCGAGTCGAAGTTCTTCGACCCTGACTGCTTCACGAGCTCCATCGCCTCGAGCGGGGCGTACAGCGCGTCCTTGTCGATCTTCTTGGCGGCGTTCTCGTACGCCTTGCTGTGCTGAGACATTCTGGTTCTTCTCTCTCTACCAGTCGTGGTCGTCGGGCCCAGCTGGCCCTGCCACAGTTCGGTCGGTCGGGACGACGAGTCAGTCGACGGTGACGCCCATGGAGCGAGCGGTGCCGGCGATGATCTCCATCGCGGCGTCGATGTCGTTCGCGTTGAGGTCGGGCAGCTTGGTCTGGGCGATCTCGCGGACCTGGTCCTTGGAGATCGAGCCGACCTTGTCCGTGTGCGGGACGGACGAGCCCTTCTGCAGGCCCGCGGCCTTCTTGATCATCTCCGCAGCCGGCGGCGTCTTGGTGACGAAGGTGAACGACCGGTCCTCGTAGATCGTGATCTCGACCGGGACGATGTTGCCGCGCATGGACTCCGTCGCGGCGTTGTACGCCTTGCAGAACTCCATGATGTTGACGCCGTGCGGACCGAGCGCGGTACCGACCGGCGGGGCCGGCGTGGCGGCGCCGGCCTGGAGCTGCACCTTGACGAGGGCAGCGATCTTCTTCTTCGGAGGCATATCTCTTTTCCTTCTCGTGGTAACGGTGGGCCTGCCTCGGCCCTCCCACTGGTGGTGCTCGGGAGCACCCGTTCGAGCGTACCGGGCGCTCAGACCCGTTCGATCTGGGCGAAGCTGAGCTCGACCGGGGTCTCCCGACCGAAGATCTCGACGAGCGCCCGAACTCGCTGGGCGTCGACGTTCATCTCCGTGATCGTGGCGTGCAGGGTCGCGAACGGACCGTCCACGACCATGACCGAGTCGCCGACCGCGAAGTCGGTGAACTCGACCTTCGGCGCCTGCGCCTGCGCCGACGACGAGGCCGCTGCCGGCTGCTCGACCGCGGCCTGCGCCTCGATGGCGGGAGCGAGCATGCTCTCCACCTCGGCGAGGGTCAGCGGCACAGGCTGGTGGGCGTTGCCCACGAAGCCGGTGACGGACGGCGTGTTGCGGACCGTCGACCAGGACTCGTCGGTGAGGTCCATGCGGACCAGGACGTAGCCGGGGAGGACGGTGCGCTTGACCAGCTTGCGCTGGCCGTTCTTGATCTCGGCGACCTCTTCGGTCGGCACGACGATCTCGAAGATGTAGTCCTCCATGTGCATGGAGGTCGTGCGGTTCTCGAGGTTCGACTTCACCCTGTTCTCCATGCCGGAGTAGGTGTGAACGACGTACCAGTCGCCGAACTGGCTGTGGAGCTTCTCGCGGAACTCCGCGAGGGGGTCTGACGCGACGGCCTCGAGCTCGGGCTCGCCGTCGGTCTCCGCCTCGATGTCGGCGGCGTCCGCGGCCGCCGCGGCAGCCGCCTCCTCGTCGAGCGTGGCGTCGGCGATCAGCGCCTCTGCCTCCGGATCGACGGTGGCGCCCCGCTCGATCGCGGCGTCGGCGGCCAGGCCCTCGGTCACGTCCTCACCCTGGGCGAGGTAGGCGCCGTCGGTCGACGTCTCGGCGATCTGGTCCTCGACCTCGGGATCGATCGACGCCTCGCCCTCGAACTCGGCCTCAGCAGCCTCGGCCGGGCCCGGAATCTCGGGCTCGCCCTCGTCCTCCGAGCGGACGGCGAAGGGCTCGAAGGTCTGAGGGATGTCGGCCTCGAGCGCGTCGACGGCCGCGTCCATACCCTCCTGGATCTCCTGATCCTCGAGGTCGTTCTCGTCGAAGCTGAGCGGCGAGCGTGCGTCCTCGCCGATGAGGTCGCGGAGCTCGTCGCCCTCGTTCTCGTCGTAAGGCTGGGTCACAGCGCCTCTTTCCTCGTATCTTCTCGGCCCACGGATTCACGGCCCAGGGGCCACATCGACCCGTAGGTCAGACGAAGACCCAGAACATCAGCTTGCCGAAGCCGTAGTCCAGGCCCGCCACGATGGCCATCATGACGAGCACGAAGAAGAGCACGACGACAAAGTAGTTGGCGACCTGAGAACGGGTCGGCCAGACGACCTTGCGGAGCTCCGCGACGACCTGTCGGTAGAAGGTCACCGGAGACGTGCGGCCGGAGCGGGTGCTCTCGGACGACGCACTCGACGTCTCACTCATGTGACCGTTTCCCTTCGATCGTGGTGCCCGTCATCGGTCCGCCGTCGGGACGGACCGGGCGATTGTTGCAGGGCAGGAGGGACTTGAACCCCCAACCTTCGGTTTTGGAGACCGATGCTCTGCCAGTTGAGCTACTGCCCTTCGATGATCGCTCCCACCGCGCAGCCTTGCACTCCTGCAGCGACCGGAGGGCATGACAACACAGTGGAAACATCCACCGGTCGTCAAGTGTACGGGGTCGCCCGGCGTCGAGTCGAACCGGCTGGCACGATGACCGCATGGCCCTCGCCGACCGGACACCAGACGGGCGGGACTGACCCCGTGCCACGCTCGATCGACCGCCTCCCCAAGGCCCACCTCCACCTCCACTTCACCGGCTCCATGCGCCACCGGACGCTGGTCGAGCTCGCCGAGCGCGACGGTGTACGCCTCCCGGCCGCGCTGGTCGAGGAGTGGCCTCCGCGGCTGCGCGCGACCGACGAGAAGGGCTGGTTCCGCTTCCAGCGCCTGTACGACACGGCACGGTCGGTGCTGCGGACCCCCGACGACGTACGCCGGCTGGTGCACGAGGTCGCCGAGGACGACGCGGCCGAGGGCTCGGTGTGGACGGAGATCCAGGTGGACCCCTCCGGCTACGCGACGCTCTTCGGCGGGATCACCGCGTTCACCGACCTCGTGCTCGCCTCGGTCGAGGAGGCCAGCGCCACGTACGGCATCGGGATGGCCGTGGTCATCGCGTCGAACCGCACCCGGCACCCGCTCGACGCACGCACGCTGGCGAGGCTGGCGGGACAGTACGCGGGACGCGGCGTCGTCGGCTTCGGCCTCTCCAACGACGAGCGTCGGGGCGACACCGCGGCGTTCGCGCCGGCGTTCGCCATCGCGCGGCGCGCAGGACTGCGCAGCATGCCCCACGGCGGCGAGCTGCGCGGCGCGGCGAGCGTGACCGCCGTGCTGGAACACCTCCACCCCGACCGGATCGGGCACGGCGTGCGGTGCGTGGAGGACCCTGCGGTGCTGGCGGCCGTGGCCGAGGCGGGCATCACGCTGGAGGTGTGCCCGTCGTCCAACGTCGCTCTCGGCGTCTACGACACCTTCGAGGAGGTGCCGGTGCGTACGCTGATGCAGGCCGGTGTGGGTGTCGCTCTCGGCGCCGACGACCCGCTGCTCTTCGGATCCCGTCTGGCCGGCCAGTACGCCGCGCTCCGGGCGGCGCAGGACTTCAGCGACGAGGAGCTGGCCGAGCTCGCACGCATGTCGCTGCGGGGCTCGTACGCCCCCGCGGAGCTCCGCGACCAGGCCCTGGCCGCGATCGACGCCTGGCTCGCCGCTCCCCCGGACCAGCCCTGAGGGCGTTCGCGGCGTCCGGAGCCGGCGCCGCTCAGAGCTCGGCGCCGACGAGCACGGGCTCGTTCTGGAGGCGGACGCCGAACGCGTCCTCGACCCCGTCGCGGATCTCGCGAGCCAGCGCCAGCAGCTCGTAGCCCGTGGCGCCCCCGCGGTTGGTGAGCGCCAGCGTGTGCTTGCCCGAGACGCGTGCCGCGGTGGTGCCGTAGCCCTTGCCGAAGCCGGCGTGCTCGATCAGCCACGCGGCGCTGGTCTTGACCTGGCCGTCGGGCTGGGCGAAGCGCGGGGCGCCCGCCGGCAACGACGCGGCTGCCTCGGCCGAGAGCACCGGGTTGGTGAAGAACGACCCGGCGCTCCACGTGTCGTGGTCGTCGGGATCGAGCACCATGCCCTTGGCGGCGCGCAGCGCGAGGACGGCCTCGCGGACGTCGCGCAGCGGCACCCGCTCGCCCACCTCGACGCCGAGGGCCCGAGCCAGCTCCGCGTACCGCACCGGTCCGGCCAACGACCCCAGACGGAGCTGGAAGGTCACGTCGAGGACGACGAAGCGGTGAGGGTCCTGCTTGAAGCGGCTCGTGCGGTAGCCGAAGCCGCAGTCGTCGGCCGCGCAGGTGACGACCCGCTGCTCGACGCGGTCGTACGTCCGGACCCGGGCGATGGTCTGCGAGACCTCCTGCCCGTACGCGCCGACGTTCTGGATCGGTGTCGCGCCGACCCTTCCGGGGATGCCGGAGAGCGTCTCGACACCGACCCACTCCTCGGCGACCGCGTGGGCCACGAAGTCGTCCCACACCTCACCGGCCGCGACGGTCAAGGTCGCTCCGCTGCAGGGGTCGACATCGGCCTCCAGGCCCTGGGTGCGCACGAGCACGACCGTGCCGTCGAAGCCCTCGTCGGCGACCACGACGTTGCTCCCGCCGCCGAGCAGCAGGACGGGCTCGCCGGCCTCGTCGAGGTCGTGCACGGAGTCGACGAGATCGTCGACGCTGGTCACCTCGACGATGTCGCGGGCCGGCCCACCGATCCGCAGCGTCGTCAGTGGGGCGAGGACGTTCAGGTCACGCATCGAGGGGGCTCCCAACATGACACCGGGGTCCGCGCCGAGAAGGCGGGACCCCAGTGGAGTGTGTGACGTGCGACGTCGCAGGCGAAGGTCAGCGGGTCTCGCGGTGGACCGTGTGACGACGCTCGTGCGGGCAGAACTTCTTGAGGTCGAGGCGATCGGGATCGTTGCGACGGTTCTTCTTGGTGATGTAGTTGCGTCGCTTGCACTCGGTGCACGCCAAGGTGATCTTGGGACGGATGTCAGAGCTCTTGCTGGCCACGAGTCTGCCTCTTCTTCGGTGGAACTGCTTCTGTCGTCTGTTCTGTAGCGGGGGCGGGACTCGAACCCGCGACACCACGATTATGAGCCGTGTGCTCTAACCACCTGAGCTACCCCGCCATACGTCCGCCCGCACCCTGCCGGGACCGAGCGGAGGGAGCGGGTGAGACTCAGAGCCCCTTTACGGAATCGAACCGTAGACCTTCTCCTTACCATGGAGACGCTCTGCCGACTGAGCTAAAGGGGCGATCGGCGAACCGGATGAAAAGATACACGGCCGCGCGCCGGAACCGAAATCCGGGGGTCCCTCCATGACCTGAGTCGTCCCGGTGCGTGCGTTCGGTCACGTCGACGTTGGTGCGGCCTGGGACGATGGAGGCATGTTCCGGGCACGTACGGCCGCGCTGGTTGCCGCCTCGCTGGCACTCGCGGCGTGCACGGCGAGCGGCGGCTCCCCACGCGAGGACGAGGGTACGAGCGGCACCCGCACCACGAGCTCACCGTCGCCGGCCGCGCGCGGCACGACCGTCCCTGGCGCCGACTGGGATCGGACGGACGCGGCCGCCGCGGGCTTCGACGGGGCCGCCCTGCGGGCGCTCGACCGACGACTCGAGGCCGACGGCACGTCGTGCTTCGTGGTCACCCGCGACGGGGAGGTCGTGCACGAGGCGTACTTCGGCGACAGCACCGCCGACTCCATGGGGCCCACGTTCTCCGTGACGAAGTCCTTCACGTCGTTGCTGGTCGGGATCGCGGCGGACGAGGGGTTGCTCGACCTCGACGACCGGGCGTCGGACTACGTCTCCGAGTGGAAGGGAACGCCCGCCGCGCGCGTGACGGTCCGCGACCTCCTCGCCAACGTCTCCGGCCGCCACTGGGACTTCGTGAGCGACTACCAGCAGCTGGCGCTCGCGGCCCGCGACAAGACGGCGTACGCGATCGGGCTCACCCAGGACGCGCGGCCCGGAAGGGTCTGGCGCTACAACAACGCGGCGATCCAGACCCTGGACGAGGTCCTGACGAAGGCGACGGGGACGAAGCCCGCCGCGTACGCGAGAGAGAAGCTGCTCGACCCGCTCACGATGTCGAGGACCTTCTGGGGCGAGGACCCCTCGGGCAACACCACCATGTTCTCGGGCGTGAACGCCTCCTGCCTGGACCTCGCCCGCCTCGGGCTCCTGACGATGCGCGACGGCCGGTGGGGCGCGACCCAGGTGGTCTCGGAGGACTACGTGGGGCAGGCGACGGGCAGGTCCTCCTCGCCGCTCAACGCGGCGTACGGGCTGCTGTGGTGGGTCAACCGCAAGGGACCCGTGCTCGGTGCGCTGACGGCCACCGATCCCGGCGCGGACCGCCAGGGAGGGGCGGCGACCCGCAAGGGCGGGCGCCTGGCTCCGGGAGCACCCGCCGACGCCTTCTGGGCGCTCGGGCTCGGCAAGCAGGTCGTGGCCGTCGTCCCGTCCGAGCGGATCGTCGCCGTACGGATGGGAGCCGCACCGCAGGACCCGGACGCGCTGACGCCCGGCGCGTTCACCTCCGACGTGCTCGCCGCCCTGCGCTGAGGCGTCCGCCTCACCAGGGCTGGATGCCGTCCTCGTCACGGAAGGTGCCGGTCGGGCCACCGTCGGGCAGCGTCGCCAGCGCGAGGAAGACCGCCGCACCCTGCTCGGGCGTACGGGTCCCCTGGTGGCCGTTGAGGTCGGTCGCGACGAAGCCCGGGCACCCCGCGTTGACCAGGATCCCGGTGCCGGCGAGCTCCTTGGCGTACTGGACCGTCACGGCGTTGAGGTAGGACTTGGTCGGCGAGTAGACCGCCGAGACCGGGCCGACCGCGGCGGCTTGCGCGGTCTGCAGAGTGAGGGAGCCGACCGTGCTCGACACGTTGACGATGCGTGGCGACGTCGCCCGACGCAGCATCGGCAGCACCGCGTTGGTGACCCGGATGACGCCGACCACGTTGGTGTCGACCACCGACAGCACCTGCTCGGCGCTGACCTTGCTGGGATCCTGCGGCATGCCCCCGGTGATGGCGGCGTTGTTGACGAGTACGTCGAGCCCACCTCGCGCTTGAAGCTGCGCAGCCGCGGCCGCGACGCTGACATCGTCGGTCACGTCGAGGGGGACGCCGAACACGTCGAGCCCGTCAGCCCGAAGCTTGTCCACGGCGTCGGCGCGCGGGCCCGCGCCCGGGGCGCCGCCGCCGACGCGGAACCCGAGGCGGGCCAGACCCGCGGCGATCTCGTAGCCGATCCCCTTGTTGGCGCCGGTGACCAGCGCTGTTCTCTTGTTCTCGTTGCTGTTCTCTGGCATGCCTCGATCGTGTGCTCGCGACGTCGTCGATATCCAAGACCGATCCGGTCGGGGCCGATACTGCCGCGGTATGACGCCTGGTGAGCCGCGTAATCTCGACGAGGTGGAAACCCGTGAGCTTCGCTACTTCATCGCCGTCGCCGAGGAGTCGCACGTCGGTCGGGCGGCCACCCGCCTCGGGATGGCGCAGCCGCCGCTGTCGCGCGCGATCGCCCGGCTCGAGCGACGCCTGGGCGCCGACCTCTTCGTCCGTACGCCGCGCGGGGTGACCCTCACGAGCGCCGGGGAGACCCTGCTGCTCGAGGGCCGGGCCGCGCTGGCAGCCGTCGAGGCAGCGGAGCGACGCACCCGCCGAACCGTCGAGGCGAACGGCCGGGCCCCGGTGGTGCTCACCGCCAAGGCAGGCGCGTCGAGCGAGCTGATGGCCAAGCTGCTCGATGCCTACGCCGCCGAGCCCGGTGCCGTCGACGTCGACGTGGTGCTGAGCCCACCGGGGCATCAAAGCCTCATGCTGCGCGACGGGCGCGCCGATGTCGCGATCCTGCACCGACCGTTCGACGACGTGAGCGGGTTCGACGTGGACACGCTCACGGTCGAGGAGCAGGTGCTCGTCCTGCCGGCCGGCCACCCCACGAGCGCCCAGAACTCCGTGACCGTCGCCGAGGCCGGCTCCATCGCCGACCTCCCGCTGCCGCGCTGGCCCGATCTCCGCGGCACCTACCCCGCCGGTCCCGGCCCTGAGCTCCGCGACCTGACGCAGGTTCTGCAGCTGGTGCGGCTGGGCCGCACCGCGATCATGCTGCCCGAGTCGGCCACCGCCGGTCTCCACGACGGACTGGCCGTCGTCCCGGTCTCGGACGCCCCTCAGGTCACGACCGTCATCGCGTGGCCGCCTCACAGCACATCATCGGGCGTGGCGGGCCTGGTGCGCGCGGCGGCGCGCCTGTGAGCTGCCCGTCATCCACCGATGTCGAGGCACGGGAACGACTCAGGCCCCCGCCTGAGGCGGGGGCCTGGGTGCCCGTGAGGGTGGCAGGTAGAGGATTCGAACCTCTGTAGGCAATGCCGGCTGATTTACAGTCAGCTCCCTTTGGCCGCTCGGGCAACCTGCCGGGGTTCGTTACTCTGTCCGAGCAACAGCACGACTTTAACGCAGCACTCCTGCGCGCCCGAAACCGGGTGACCGGGACCCCGACGGAGAGGATCACCATGGCCGCGGACTCGTCGTTCGACATCGTGAGCAAGCTCGACCACGCCGAGATCGACAACGCGATCAACCAGGCCGCGCGCGAGATCGCGACCCGATACGACTTCAAGAACACCGGGGCCTCGATCGAGAAGAGCGGGCCGACAGGTCTTGTCATCAAGGCGAACGCCGACGAGCGCGCCCTCGCCGTCCTCGACGTCCTCAAGGACAAGCTCGTCAAGCGCGGCGTCTCGCTCAAGACGCTGGAGGCCGGCGACCCCAAGCAGTCCGGCAAGGAGTCGGTGATCAACGGCACCTTCTCCGAGGGCATCAGCCAGGAGCAGGCCAAGAAGGTGTCCAAGCTGATCCGCGACGAGGGCCCGAAGGGCGTCAAGGTGCAGATCCAGGGCGAGGAGCTCCGCGTCACGAGCAAGAAGCGGGACGACCTCCAGGAGGTCATCGCGCTGGTCAAGGGCGCCGACCTCGACTTCGCCGTGCAGGTCGTCAACTACCGCTAGGCGGCTCGTGCCGGAGCCTGGCAGCCTGCCTGGTCAGGTGGTCGCGCTCCGGCACGTTCGTCGAGGCCGCCGCAGCCTCCGCGTAGAGCCTCGCCGCGGCCGTACGGTCTCCGGCGCGCTCGTGCAGCCAGGCCGCCACCGCCGCTCGCCGAGGAACCTCGGCGGGCACGGGATCCAGCGCACGGAGTCCCTCGGCGGGGCCCTGGACCTCCCCGACGGCGACCGCGCGGTTCATCGCGACCACCGGTGAGGTGGTGTGCTCGAGGAGCTCGTCGTACCACTGGAGGATCTGGGGCCAGTCGGTCTCGTCGGCGGCCGCGGCGTCGCAGTGGAGCGCGGCGATCGCCGCCTGCGCCTGGTACTCGCCGACCTGCTGACGGGCGAGGGCGGTCTGGAGGATGTCGACCCCTTCGGCGATCCGCCGCGTGTCCCACCGCGAGCGGTCCTGCTCGGCGAGCGGCACGATCGAGCCGTCCACGGCCCACCGCGCGTCGCGACGCGCATGGTGCAGCAGCATCAGCGCGAGCAGGCCGGCCACCTCCGGGTCGTCGGTCGCCCGCGCCAGCATCCTCGTGAGCCGGATCGCCTCGGCAGCCAGGTCCACCGCGCCGGTGTAGCCCTCGTTGAAGATCAGGTAGAGGACCTTCAGCACGGCGCGCAGGTCACCTCTCGGCCCGACTCCCTCCTTGGCGACCGTCCGCTTGGCCCGGCTGATCCGCTGCGCCATCGTCGCCTCCGGCAGCAGGAACGCGCGCGCGATTTGGGCGGTGCTCAACCCGCCGACCGCACGCAGGGTCAGCGCCACCTGCGCGGGCCGGCCGAGAGCCGGGTGGCAGCAGAGGAAGAGCAGGCGCAGCGTGTCGTCGGTCTGCTCGGTCGGCCCCGGCGGCCGGTGGCCGACCACCCGCTCCTCCCGCGCGCGCCGTGCCGACGCCGCTCGGGCCGTGTCGAGATACTTGCGCCACGCGACGGTCACCAGCCAGCCGCGCGGGTCATCGGGCCACTCCCCCGGCCAGCGGCGTACGGCCTCGATCATCGCCTCCTGCACCGCGTCCTCCCCCGACGCGAAGTCAGCGCCGCGGCGGAGGAGGACACCGAGCACCTGCGGCATCAGGTCCCGAAGAAGCCGGTCCACGACATGCCGTCCGATGAGCCGCGGCGTGCTCAGTCGGTGACCATGGGGGGCATCTCGAGGAAGGGCCGGACCTCGATCCACTCGTTGATCGGCTCCCCGCGGGGACCCGGGGCCGACGAGAGGAAGGCTGCTGCCTCGTGAGCCCGCTCGACCGAATCGACGTCGATGACCATCCAGCCGGCGATGAGGTCCTTGCTCTCGGCGAACGGTCCGTCGGTCACCGGCGGACGTCCCTCTCCGTCGTGGCGGACGAACGTGCCCTCGGGCGACAGCGCCTGACCGTCGACGTACTCGCCACGCTCACCGAGCGTGTCGGCCACGTGCTCCATGAACGCGACGTGCGCCGACACCTCGTCCGGCGTCCACTGGTCCATGGGCGCGAACTCGTGCTCCGGCTTCGGTCCGCCCCGGTAGTGCTTGAGCAGCAGGTACTTCGCCATCGTCGTCTCCTTGTTCCATTCAACCGCGGCAGCGTTCTCGCTGCCGTCACTCCAGGGACGGAGCCGGCGCGCGCTTCTCGACATGATCACCGAGACCGGGTCAGGGAAGCGGGCCGAGAAGCAGCGTCGGAGCGACGGAGGTGGCGACGAGCGCGACGACGCCGACCACCACCACGGCGTACGCGATCGCCGTCCCCCGACCTTCGCGGACGGTGGCGCCGGACGCGGCGACCTCGCTCCGCAGCACCCGGCTCGCCGGCGCGAACGCGACCACGGCCAGCCGGAGGTAGTAGACGAGCCCCAACGCGACGTTGACGGCCATGACCGCGGCCAGCCACCCGTACCCGCTCACGATCACCGGCTGGAGCACGACGTACTTGGCGACCAGCCCGATCACCGCCGGCGGGAAGCCCGCCAGCGCGAGCAGGCCCATCAGCAGGGCCACCCCGAGAAGAGGATCACGCCGGGCGACCCCGGTGTAGTGGGCGTACGAGGTGCCGCCGAGCCGGCGTACGCCGACCGCCGCGACGGCGAAGACGGTGAGGTTGGCGACGGCGTAGACCGCGAGGTAGCGAAGCGGGGCCGTGAGCACGAGGTCCGAGCCGACGGCGACCGCGACCAGCGGGGCGAGGACGAACCCGCCCTGCGCGACGGACGACCACGCCAGCATCCCGACGATGTCGCGCTGCGCGAGCGCGCCGAGGTTGCCGACCGTCATCGACAGCGCCGCCACGACGGCGATGAAGACGTCCCACCGCGGTTGGAGAGCCACGAACGGATAGGCGAGCACCACGAGCAGGCCGGCGAGCGCGCCACCCTTGGACACCACCGAGAGGAACGCCGCCACCGGCACCGTCGCGCCCCGGTAGGCGTCGGGGATCCACAGGTGGAAGGGAACGGCGCCGACCTTGAACACCAGGCCGATCAGCACCAGGACCACGACGGCGGTGACGACCCGCAGCGGTGCGCGCTCGGCCTGGAGACCGACCAGCACGCCCTCGTAGGTGAGGGTGCCGGTGAGCCCGTAGAGCAGCGACAGGCCCATGAGCGTCACCGCGGTCGCGGTGGCCGACGCGAGGAAGAACGTCCAGGCCGAGGAGACCGCCTCACGCCGGTCGCGCTGCATGGCGACCAGCGCGATCGACGGGAGAGAGAGGAGCTCCAGCGCCACGACGAGCGTGACGAAGTCGCTCGCCGACGCCAGGGTCAGCGCCCCCGCCGTCGCACAGAGCATGAGGAAGACCGACTCGCCCGCCGGCATCATGGCGTCGTCCTCCAGGACCTGCGCGAGGACCACGACCGCAAGGGCGGACAGCAGGATCACCCACGAGAACCCGGCGACGATCGGCCCCGTCGACCCGGTCGACGCCAACCACGAGCCGGCCGCGGCCAGCGACGCCACGGCGATCGTCCCGGCGCGGCGCCATCGGCCGCCCGGCCAGAACGCATCGACGACCAGCGCCACGATCGCCCCGGCGGCGACCAGCAGCGGCACTCCCGCCGACGACCAGTCGATGAGCTGTGAGCCGGTCATCGGGTGCCTCCCAGGATGGCCGGGATGCTCGGCTCGACGACACCCATCACGATCCCGGGCGCGAGCCCGAGCAGCAGCACCGCCACCACCAGGACCGCCGCGATCCCCCGCTCGGACCCGTCGAGGTCGAGGTCGTGCTCGTGCGGCGTCGGCACGCCCTGGAGCGTACGGCGGACTATCCGTAGGAAGTAGGCGGAGGTGAGCAGGACGCCGAGCAGCGCGCCGACGAGGAGGACGGCCGCCAGTGCCGGCCCCAGCCCGGCATCACCGGCACCGGCGGAGGCCTCGTACGCCCCGCGCAGCGCCATCATCTCGCCCCAGAACCCGGCGAGACCGGGGAGACCGAGGCTGGCGAAGCAGGCGAAGCCCAGGACCACCGCAAGCGCCGGCATCCGGGCGTACAGGCCGCGCCCGAGCACCGCGATCTCCGCCGTCCCGAAGCGCCGCTTGAGGGATCCGGCGTTGAAGAACAGCAGCCCGGTCACGAGCCCGTGCGCCACGCTCGCGAACACCGCGGCGGCGACGCCGATCTCGGTCAGCGTCGCGATGCCGAGGACCACGAAGCCCATGTGCCCGACGCTGGAATAGGCGATCAGCCGCTTGAGGTCGGTCTGGCGCAGGCAGGCGAGGGCGGCGACGACGATGCCGACGACCCCGAGAGCGCCCAGCCACGGCGCCAGGTCGCGCGCGGGTCCGGGCAGGACGGAGACGAGGACACGCAGCAGCCCGTACGTCCCGAGCTTGAGGAAGACGGCCGCCAGGAGGACCGAGCCCACGGTCGGCGCCTTGGCGTGGGCGTCGGGGAGCCACAGGTGCAGCGGCCAGATCGGCGTCTTGACCGCGAGCCCCAGCGCGATCGTGCAGGCGGCGAACAGCGCCCACCCACCGTCGAGGACGTCGCCCCGCTCGGCCAGCTCCGGGATCTGCAGGGTGCCGGTCAGCGCCCAGACGGTCACGAAGCCGACGAGCATGAACGCCGAGCCGACGACCGTGTAGAGGAGGAACCGCGTCGCCGCGGTCCGGCGCCCGACCGGGTCGTGCGGGTCGCCCCAGCGGGCGATGACGAACCACATCGGGATCAGCGCGAGCTCGAAGAACACGAAGAACAGCAGGAGGTCGAGCGCCGCGAAGACGCCGACGGCCGCCGTCAGCACCACCATCACCAGGCCGACCAGACCGGGTGTCGCGTTGTCCCCCGCCGGCGGGTCGTCGACCAGCGCCCAGCACACCAGCGCCGAGATCAACGCCGTCATCAGCAGGAGAGGGAACGAGATGCCGTCCATCCCGAGGTGCAGGTGGATCCCCAGCGCACGGACCCAGACGAGGTCGATCTCGGCGGCGTAGCCGTCGCCGTCGTGGCCGATCCAGGTCACGAGGAGCAGCACCGCGACGACCAGCGACGTGGCGGTGCCGACGCGGGCGGCGACCAGGTCGGTGACCAGGCTCCGCGCGACGACCAGCAGGAGGGCCGCGACCGCGGGGACGGCGAGGGCGACCACCAGGCCGTTCATCGGACCACCACCAGCAGGGTCGCGAGGAGCACGCCGACGGCGAGCACGGTGACGTAGATCTGCGCGTTGCCCGTCTGGCTCCGGGTCAAGACGCGGGAGAGCTGCACGCTCAGCCAGGCCACGGCCCGCGGGTAGAAGCCGATGACGTCACGGTCGGTGGCCACGACCAGGTCGCCCGCCTCTCGAGCGGCGACCCCCGCACCGTCGTAGCCGACGTCCCACCCGAGCTCTCGCGTGAACGCCGGCCTGGCCGGTCCGAGCAGGTCGGCAGGGTCGCGCCCCGCGGCGAGCGCCTGGTACGCGAGCCACCCTGCCCCCGCGACGACCAGCGTGGTCACGAGACCCATGAGCAGGTCGAACGGCATCGCGAGACTCAGCAGCAGCGTCGCCGCCGCGAGGAGCACCAGAGGCCCGACCATGAGGGGCGGCGCCTCCCGGAGTGCTTGCGCGCGGGCCGCCCCAGCGCCGGCCGCCCCAGCGCCGGTGACCGTCGCGCCGTCGCCTCCCATGAACGTCATCCACCAGGCGCGGAAGGCGTACACGACCGTCACCGCCGCCGTCACCAGCCCGACCGCCAGCACCACGGCCGCGACCCCCGCCGACACCGGAGACTCGTGGCCCACGGCGTGCCAGGCCGACTCGAGCACGGCGTCCTTGCTGAAGAACCCGACCGTCGGCACGACGCCGGCGAGCGCGGCGAAGCCGATCGTCCCCGTGGCGAACGTCCACGGCATGGCCCCGCGCAGTCCGCCCATGTCGCGCAGCGCCGTCGAGCCGATCACGTGGGCCACCGAGCCCGCGACGAGGAAGAGCAGCGCCTTGAACGCGCCGTGGGACAGCAGGTGGTCGATGCCGGCGTCGTAGCCGCCGACGGCGAGGGCGGCGAACATGTAGGCCAGCTGGCTCACCGTCGACCACGCGAGCACCCGCTTGAGGTCGCCCGAGGTCAGCGCCAGCAGCGCGGCGAGGAGCATCGTGACGCAGGCGACCACCGCGAGGACCGTCATCGTCACCGCTGACTCCGCCATCACCGGGTACAGCCGGGCGACGAGGAAGACACCGGCCGCGACCATGGTCGCGGCATGGATGAGCGCGCTGATCGGCGTCGGGCCCGGCATCGCGTCGGCCAACCACGTGTGCAGCGGGAACTGGGCCGACTTGCCGACCACGGCGACGACGATCAGGAGTCCGATCGCGGTCAGGCCCGCAGGGGCGTCCGACGACGCCATCGCTGCGAGGACCTCGCTGATCTCGTACGTGCCGAAGGTGTGCCCGATCGCGAAGATGCCGACCAGCAGACCGAGGTCGCCGACGCGGGTGAGCAGGAACGCCTTCACCGCACCGGCCCGGGCGGGCGCGAGCTCCCAGTGGTGGCTGATCAGCAGGTACGAGCAGAGGCCCATGACCTCCCACCCGACGAGGAGCAGCCACAGGTTGTCGGCGACCACCACGATCGCCATGGCAACGAGGAACAGCTGGATGATCGTCGTGTACGAGCGGTAGCGGGGGTCTCCGGCGAGATAGGCCACCGAGTAGACCTGCACCATCAGGCCGACCCCGGCCGCGAGCAGCAGCATCACGGCGCTCAGGTGGTCGACGTAGAACGTCACCGAAACTCCGAGCAGGTCACCGCCGTCGACCAGGGTCGTCCGCTCGCCGGCCGGCGAGCCGTACGGGCCGGTGCGGTCACCCCGACGCGGGAATGCCACGATCGCGGCACAGAGCGCGAGAACCGCAGTGATCGCGACCGCCGACGACGAGTAGCGACGGGTCACAGCTCGTCACCGCCCTCGGCGAGCATGCTGGCCGGTGGCTCCTGAGCGTCGACGTCGGCGTTGCCGACCGCCCGGAAGAGCGCGAGGACGATCGCCAGCCCAAGACCGATCTCGGCGGCGGCCAGCGCGATCACGAAGAGGGTCAGCGACTGTCCCGTGTGCAGCGTGTCGGCCCACCAGGTGTCGAACGCCACGAGGTTGAGGCTGACCGCGTTGAGCATCAGCTCCACCCCGAGCAGGACCATGACGGCGTGCCGCCGGGCGAGGACGGCATAGATCCCGAGACCGAAGAGACCGCAGGAGACGGTCAGGGGCAGCATCAGCGACATCAGCGCGCCCCCTTGCGCGTCAGCACGATCGCGCCGACGAGCGCGGCGAGGAGCACCACCGACAGCACCTCGAACGGAAGCACCCAGGTCCGGAAGAGGGCGTCGCCGAGCCGCTCGGCCGTGCCGATCCGGATCTCGTCCTCGTCGATCACCTCACCGCCGAAGCCCGCCCACACGACGGCCCCGAGCCCGACCGTGACCGCGCCCGCGACCACGGCGGCGAGCGGCTGGTTGCGGGTCGCCGTCGCCGAGCCCGGACCTGAGGGCGCCCGCGTGAGCATCAGGGCGAACAGCAGCAGCACGACCACCGAGCCGATGTAGATCAGCACCTGCACCCAGGCGACCAGCTCGGCCGCCAGGAGGATGTAGAGGCCGGCGACTGCCCCGAGGGTCACCACGAGCCACAGCGCCGCGTGCACGATCTGGTCGCTGGTGACCACGAGGAACGCCGACACGAGGGTCACCACGCCCAGGGCGGCGAACACCACCGTCACCGCGGTCATGCGCCAGGCTCGGCTTCGCGCTCTGCCACCTTGTCTGCCTCGAGCCTCGCGGCCTCACGGTGGGCCGCCTTCTCCGCCACACCGATCTCCTTGGGCTGCTCCGCCGCAGGGTCGAGCGGCTGCGGCGGCGGTACGGTCCACATCCACTCGCGCAGTCGCTCCTTGTCGTGCGTCAGGTCACGGATGTCGAGCTCGGCGTACTCGAACTCGGGCGACCAGTGCAGCGCGTCGAAGGGGCAGACCTCGACGCAGATGCCGCAGTACATGCAGAGCGAGTAGTCGATGTCGAACCGGTCGAGCACGTTGAACGAGCGCTCACGCCCGCCCTCGTTGACCGGAGGCGCCGTCTCCTTGTGCGAGTCGATGTAGATGCACCACGCCGGGCACTCGCGGGCGCAGAGCATGCACGAGGTGCAGTTCTCCTCCTGCAGCGCGATCACCCCTCGGCTGCGGGGCGGCAGGGCCGGGAGCACGTCGGGGTACTGCTGGGTGACCGCCCGTCGGGTCAGGTTGTGCCACGTCACCCTCAGGCCCCTCACGAGGCCGCTCCCCGTCACCGCACGTCGCACGCCGCTCATGCCAGGACCACCACCGTCGTCAGAGCGAGCTGCCCGAGGGCGAGCGGGACCAGGATCTTCCACGCCAGCGCATTGAGCTGGTCCTCACGCATCCGCGGCCACGCGACCCGGAACCACACCACGAGGAATGCCACCACCATCGTCTTGAGAAGGACCCACAACCAGCCGAGCTCGTCCGAGGACGGTCCTCGCCACCCGCCGAGGAACAGGGTCGCCGTGAGCGCGGAGAGCACGACGATCCCGGCGTACTCGGCGAGCAGGAACATCGCGAACCGCATGCCTCCGTACTCGGTGTAGGGCCCGAGGACGAGCTCCGCGTCGGCGATCGGCATGTCGAACGGCGGCCGCTGGAGCTCGGCGAGCCCTGCGACGACGAAGACCACCAGAGCCGGCAGCTGCCACAGCAGCCAGGACCACTCCCAGGCCTGGGCGATGCCGACGAGCGACAGGGAGCCGGCCATCATCGCCGCCGACACCGCCGCGAGCACCATCGGGAGCTCATAGCTCATCAGCTGGGAGGCGGTCCGGAGCCCACCGAGCAGGGAGTACTTGTTGGCGCTCGCCCAGCCGCCCATGAGGGTGCCGAGCACGCCGATGCTCATCACCGCGAGGGCGAAGAAGAGGCCCAGGTCGAGGTCGGCCCCCACCGCGCTCGGCCCGAGCGGGATCACGAACAGCACCACCAGGTACGGGACGAGCGCGACACCGGGTGCCAGCGCGAACACCGGTCGGTCCGCGGCGCTCGGGGTCACCGCCTCCTTCTGGACGAACTTCACACCGTCGGCGACCAGCTGGGCCCATCCGTGGAAGCCACCGGCGTACATCGGTCCGACCCGCGACTGCATGTGCGCCATCGTCTTGTGCTCGAGCTGCCCGACCGCCAGCGGGAGCACGAGGAATGCAGCGAGCACGACCACGCACCGCAGCGCCACGTCGAGGACCTCAGCCATCGGTGCCCCCGTCCTCGGCCGCCGGCGGAGGTGTCGCTCGGCGGGACCGGCGTGGGCGGGAAGCACCGGCCGCCGGGCCTGCGGTCGCGTGAGCGAGGGGATCGGGCGTCGGGGTGCCCGGCGGCCTCGGCCCCCACTGCTCGGGGTCCGGCACACCGGGAGGACGGGTCCGGCGACGCCCTGGCGACGACTCGGCCGCCGACACGTCGTGGTCGGACTCGCCGGGCTCCTTGGCGCCCGGCCACGGCTTGACCACCCGGGAGGCGAGCACGAACTCCTTGCGCAACGGGTGGCCCTCGAAGGCGTCAGGCAGCAGGAGCGTCTCGAGGGCGACACCGTCACGGAAGTCGATGCCGAACATCTCGTGGGTCTCGCGCTCGTGCCAGGCGGCACCGGCGTACGCGCCGACCAGGGAGTCGAGGACCGGGTCCGCGCGCGGCACGGTGGTCTGGACCAGGACGTCCCGCACCGCCGTGCGGCCGACACCGGGCGACAGCGCCACCAGGTGGCACACCACCCGCAGGCCGCCGGCGAGCTCGGGCTCGTCCGCGTACGGGCTGGGGCTACCCGCCTCGTCGACCGCGCTGAGCCAGTCGAACTAGTGGCACCCCGCGCGGTCTCGCAGCGCGAGCACGATCGATCGCCACCACCCCGAGGGGACGGTCAGCGCGAGCCCCCCGAGCTCCTCGGTGGCGGTGACGCGGTCACCGCCGATCACCCGGCCGAGGTCGAGCACGTCGGAGGTCCAGGTCATCGGCGACTAGCCGTCCTGCTCAGGCGTGACCGGCGGCCGCAGCAGCGACGAGAGCGAGCGGCGCAGTCCTGTCCGGCCGTAGCGCTGCGCGAGGTCTTCGCCGGCGATCTTGTCCTGAAGGGTGACGATCCCCTGGAGGAGGGCCTCCGGCCGCGGCGGACAGCCGGGGACGTACACGTCGACCGGGATGATCTGGTCGACGCCCTTGGTGACGCAGTACGAGTCCCAGTAGGGGCCGCCGGAGTTGGCGCACGACCCGAAGGAGATGACGTACTTGGGGTCGGGCATCTGCGCGTAGAGCCGCTCGATCGCCGGCGCCATCTTGTCGGTCACCGTGCCCGAGACGACCATGAGGTCGGCCTGCCGGGGACCGGGGGCGAAGGGGATGACCCCGAGGCGGATGAAGTCGTGACGGGCCATCGACGCCGCGATGAACTCGATCGCGCAGCACGCCAGCCCGAAGTTGAAGACCCACAGCGAGTAGCGACGCCCCCAGTTGAGCAGATAGCGCACGGGCCGAGGCGCCAGCGCGGATCCGACGCCGAGGTCGACCTCGCCCAGCCTCTCCATGGACGGGCTCTGCAGAGTAGGGCTCTGCAACGTAGGGACGCCGAGGTCGACCGCACCCTTGGTCACGTCCACGACAGCACCCCCGTGCGCCATGCATAGACGAGGCCGACGGCGATGAAGCCGAGGAACACCGCCATCTCCACCGCGGCCGCCCACCCGATGGACGCGAACACGACCGCCCACGGGAAGAGGAACACCGCGTCGACGGCGAAGATGACGTAGAGGAACGCGTAGACGTAGTAGCGCACGTTGCTCTGCGCCCACCCGGTGCCGACGGGGTCCACGCCGGACTCGTACGTCAGCAGCTTGGCCGGATCGGGCAGCGCGGGACGGAACAGCCGGTTGGCCCCGAGCATGCCTGCGGCCAGAGCCACGCCGACCCCGATGATCGCGGCGACCGACGCGTACGTCACCAGGTAGTCGGGGTAGTCGGACATGCGCCTGAGTCTAGGGGGTCGCCGCCGGGCTGCGTGCGGAGCGCGACGGCTCACCGGGGTGGGTCCGCGACCGACCTCCGGACCACGGGAGAGAGCGAGCCGCCCACCCGTCACACTGGGGCGCATGTCACCCCTCCTCCGGCCGCTCGGCCTGGTCGCGTGCGCGAGCCTCGTCCTCGGCACCGTCGCTCCGGCGGTCGCCGCACCCCCGGATCTCGGCGCGCGGGACGCCGCATCCGAGACCGCGCCTCCGGCGGTGCGCGAGGCTGCACGCCCGCGCGCGGCGGGCCTGATCATCACCTACGCCGACGGCGCACGTCCGTCGGCGACGGTCTCCCGCGCGGCCGTCGAGGCAGAGGGCCCGGACACGTCCGGGACCACCACGCCGGTCGCCGAGGGCGTGGACTCGCTGGCATTCTCCGAGCCGGTGAGCCTCGCTGCGGCGCAGGAGGCGGCCACCGAGCTCGAGGACCTCCCCGGTGTCGCGTCTGTCGAGCCCGACGTCCTGGTGACCACGGCCGCTCCGCCAGCCCTCAACGACACCGACTGGAACAAGCAGTGGGGCATCCATGAGGCGTACGGGTCGCAGGCCTACACCGCATGGCCGGTCACGACCGGCCGGGTCGTCGTGGGGGTGGTCGACACCGGCCAGAGCAAGCACCCCGATCTCGACGGCAAGATGGTCTCGGGGATGGACTTCATCTCCTCGAAGCAGATCGCCCGCGACGGGCACGGCCGGGACTCCAACCCTCGCGACGAGGGCGACTGGGTCACGGGGACCGAGGGGTGTGGCGCCGCCTCCCCGAGCTCGTGGCACGGCACGCACGTGGCCGGCATCATCGGCGCCCGTGCCAACAACCGCACAGGAGTCGCGGGCAACGCACCGGGAGTCCGCATCCAGCACCTGCGCATCCTCGGGCGCTGCGGGGGCGCCACCTCCGACATCGCCGCCGCGATCACGTGGGGCTCGGGCGGCACGATTCCCAAGCTGCCGCGCAACCGGACTCCCGCGAAGGTGCTCAACCTGTCGCTGTCCGGACGTGCCGACTTCTGCCCGACCGCCCTCCGCAAGGCGATCGCCGGTGCACGGACCCGGGGCACCGTCGTCGTCGTGGCGGCCGGCAACGACTCCATGAACGCGCGGCTCTTCACGCCGGCGAACTGTCCCGGCGTCGTCACGGTGGGCGCGACGAACCGGCTCGGTCAGGCGGCCGGCGGGTTCGTCCAGACCGCGTGGGTCCCCTACCCCAACTACGGCCCCTCCCTCGACCTCTCCGCCCCCGGCGGCGACCTCGTCAAGGGCGACTCCATCCTCTCCACGGTCAACACCGGCGCCAAGGGGCCTGCCCGCCCGGGATGGGCTGAGCAGTCGGGCACGAGCATGGCGGCACCTGCAGTGTCCGCCGCCGCCGCACTGATCGCGTCGCACGGCTCCTATCCCGCCTCGACGATCGAGGGCGCGCTGCGGTGGGCGGTCAAGCCCTTCCCGCAGCTCTCCAACGGTCGAGCCAACTGCGCGCCGTCCAGGTGCGGGCGCGGCATCCTGGACGTCTCCCGTCTCTCGTTGGCGACGGCGGCGCCGGTGGCGAGCGGCAGGGCGGCTCTCGGCCAGACCCTCACGACGACACGCGGCACCTGGACCAGCGCCCCGACCGCCTACAGCTATCGCTGGGTGCGCAACGGCCGCGCCATCCCCGGCGCCTACGGCACGTCGTACCGGATCAGGCCGGCCGACGGCGGGGCGCTGATCCAGTCGCAGGTCGCGGGCCGCAAGGGCGCCGGCTCCCCAGCCCTCTGGCGCAGCTCCAACGGCTTTCGCGTCCCGAAGATCGCGACCGCCGTACGCCTGAAGGCCACGCCGAAGAAGACGCGGTACGGCCGTACCGGCTCGAGGCTCGTGGCCCGGGTCTCGGTCGCCGCGGGCTCCGTCCGAGGCAAGGTCGTCTTCCGAGACGGCACCAAGAAGATCAAGGCCGTGAAGGTGAAGAACGGCAAGGCGGTGCTCAAGCTCTCGCCGAAGAAGCTCAAGCGCGGCAAGCACGCGATCACCGCCACGTACGTCGCGGCACACCCGGCCTTCAAGCGGGCGAAGTCCCGGCCGGTCACGCTGCGGGTCCGCTAGCAGGCACCGGCCGGCAGAGAGGGCGGGGACACGACCAGTGTCCCCGCCCTCTCCTACGCTCGGGCCATGAGTGAGCAGAGCACGACGCCGGACCCCATCATGCAGCGCATCGCGGTGGCGATGTCGCTCGGTCAGCGCGACGACCGAGACGGAGCGCGGGCCGCGCTGCGGGAGGTGTGGGACGAGCTGGGAGAGGACGGTGACTCGTTCCACCGGTGCGTCGTCGCGCACTTCCTCGCCGACGTCACCGCCGACGCGGAGGAGGAGCTGGTCTGGGACCTGCGTGCGCTCGCCGCAGCGCGCGAGACGAGCGACGAGCGGGCGAAGGCCCATCACGCGTCGCTGACGATCGCCGGGTTCTTCCCCTCCTTGCACCTCAACCTCGCCGACGTGCTGCGCCGGCTCGGCCGCTTCGACGAGGCGGCCGAGCACGCGGAGTCGGCCTCGGCCCGGATCGACGTGCTCCCCGAGGACGACTACGGGACCGGCCTGCACGAGGCGCTCGTCGAGGTCACGGCGATGATCGCCGCCCGCGACACCACGGCCCGGGACTCGGCGCCGGGCGCGTGAGGACGGCGCCGTCGGACGGCAGGGCTCAGGCGCGGGCGAGCGGCAAGCCTCGGTCGACCAGCTCGCCACGAAGGTCCTCGGGAGTGGTGAACGGGATGGCGTCCATCCCAGCGACCCCGGCGGCGAGGATGTTGCGCGGTGAGTCGTCGGTGAAGACGACCCCGTCGAGAGGGCGGCCGAGCCGCTCGGCCAGGACCTCGAAGATCCGAGGGTCCGGCTTCGCGCAGCCCTCCTCGCCGGACACGACGATGTCGTCGAAGGCCTCGAGCACCTCGAAGCGCGCTCGTGCATGGCCGAAGAGCTCCGCCGACCAGTTCGTCAGAGCGACCAGCGGCACCCCGGCGTCGCGGAGCTCCTGCACGATCGCGACGGACCCCTCGATCTCGCCGACGAGGGAAGCCTCGAAGTTCACGCGATAGGCGGTGATCTCGTCGGCGTAGTGCGGGAACGCTCCGCGCGCGACCCGCTCGGCCTCCTCCCACGGACGGCCCTCGTCCTGGAGGTGGTTCCACGCCAGGAAGTCGAACTCGGGATCACCGAGGAAGGCCATCGCGCGCTCGTCCCCCACGCTCGCGGCCACCGCGGGGACCGGGTCCCAGCGGACGAGGACATTGCCGATGTCGAAGACCACAGGATCAGCTGCCATGCGTCCACGCTAACGAGCCGTGCCCCACAACGAGGGTGGCGGCCGGGCGCCGATGCCCCCTAGGGTCGGGTCGTTCGGCACATCTCGGGCAGAGGGGGGCCGGGCACTCAACGAGGAGGCTCGTCCAGTGTCACGAAAGTCAATGAGGACCATCGCCGCCGCGGTCGCGATCGCGGCGCTCGGCCTCGCCGGCACAGCTCCGGCGAACGCCGTCCCCAACAACAACTCGGTCAAGAAGCTCACCAAGGCCGTCACTGTCGAAGGCGTCCTCGATCACCTCGAGGCCTTGCAGGACATCGCCGACGAGTACGGAGACCGGGCCTCTGGCCGCCCGGGCTACGACGCCTCGGTGGACTACGTCGTCTCCCAGCTCGAAGGCGCCGGCTACGACCCTGTCGTCCAGGAGTTCACCTTCGACTACAGCGAGGAGAACTCGGAGCTGGCCAGGGTGAGCCCGGACCCGCGGACGTTCGTCGACGAGAGGGACTTCCTCCGCAACAGCTTCGACACCGGCACGCCCGAAGGCACCGCGACCGGCCCGCTGGTCCCTGTCGGCGTCGTGGTGCCGGCGGCGGACCTCCCGCCGAACAGCAACACGAGTGGTTGCGAGGCGAGCGACTTCGCCGACTTCCCCGAGGGCGGCATCGCCCTGGTGCAGCGCGGCACGTGCGGGTTCACCGTGAAGGTCCTCAACGCCCAGGCGGCCGGCGCGGCCGGCGTCGTGGTGATGAACGAGGGCCAGCCGGGCCGTACCGGCCTGGTCGGCATGATCGGTGACGCGACCGGCCTGACGATCCCCGCAGTCTTCGCGACGTCGGCCGCCGGCGAGGATCTCGCGGCGACGCCTGGCGCCACCGTGACCGTCACCGTCGACTACCTGTCCGAGGAGCGGACGACCTACAACGTCGTCGCCGAGACCAAGCAGGGCGACGACGACAACACGGTGATGGTGGGCGCCCACCTCGACGGCGTCCAGGCGGGTGCCGGGATCAACGACAACGGCACCGGCAGCGCTGCGCTGCTCGAGACCGCGATCCAGATGCAGAAGGTCAAGCCCAGCAACACCGTGCGCTTCGCCTGGTGGGGAGCTGAGGAGTCCGGTCTGCTGGGGTCCGAGCACTACGTCGAGGCCCTCACCGCCGACGAGGCCGACGACATCGCGCTCTACCTGAACTTCGACATGATCGGCTCCCCGAACTACATGTTCGGCATCTACGACGGCGACAACTCCGGTGGCACCGCTGCCCCCGGCTTCATCCCGGAGGGCTCGGCGCAGATCGAGGACGTGTTCGAGAAGTTCTACGCAGACCGCGGCATCCCCTCGCAGGACACGGAGTTCTCCGGGCGGTCCGACTACGGCCCGTTCATCGCGGTCGGCATCCCGGCGGGCGGCCTGTTCACCGGGGCGGAGGGGGTGAAGACCCCGGCGGAGGCCGAGCTGTACGGCGGCGTCGCCGGCGCGTCGTACGACCCGTGCTACCACGCCGCCTGCGACAACCTCCGGGGCGACGGCCGGGACGAGGCGCTGTACGACCAGCTCGAGGAGGACTACACGCTGGTCGGCAACGTCAACGAGTACGCGCTCGACGTGAACGCCGACGCGCTCGCCGCGGCGACGATCACGTTCGCGTTCGACACCTCGACGGTCAACGGGGTCCGCAAGCCCGGGAAGTCGCACGGCGCAGGCAAGAGCAAGGACGCGTTCAAGAACCGCTTCGCGCGGTAGGCGACGCACTGCACTGCACTGCACTGCCCGGGGCCTCGCGGTCCCGGGCAGTGCTGCGTCCAGACCGGCTCCGTCGCGCGCGTGGCACAGTGGACGGACCCCGGTAGACATGCCCGGGATCTGACCTGGAACGGTGTTCCAGATTCCCTCCCCTTACTCTGGCAGGTGTGGCTAACCTGCTCACCGGGGGCACCACCTCAGAGACGACGCACAGAAGGGCCGGGCCTTGGCGAGCGAGAGCAAGCGGGTCGAAAAGCTGGACCGGGTGGTCATCCGGTTCGCCGGAGACTCCGGCGACGGGATGCAGCTGACGGGTGACCGGTTCACCCAGGAGACCGCGGCCTTCGGCAACGATCTCTCCACCCTCCCGAACTTCCCCGCGGAGATCCGCGCACCTCAGGGCACGCTGCCGGGCGTCAGCTCGTTCCAGGTCCACTTCGCCGACCACGACATCCTCACCCCCGGCGACCGGCCGGACGTCCTGGTCGCGATGAACCCCGCGGCGCTCGCGGCCAACATCGACGCGCTGCGCCCCGGCGGCATCGTCATCGTCGACAGCCACGACTTCACCAAGCGCAACCTGGCCAAGGCCGGCTACGAGGTCTCGCCGCTCGACGACGACAGCCTCGCCGACTACCAGGTGCACGCGCTGGACCTCACCGGCATGACCGTCGGCGCCGTCGCCGGCTTCGGGCTCGGACGCAAGGACGCAGCGCGCTCCAAGAACATGTTCGCGCTCGGCCTGGTCTCCTGGATGTACGGCCGCCCGACCGACTCGACGCTGGCGTACCTCGAGACCAAGTTCGCGGCCAAGCCCGCGATCCGCGACGCCAACGTCGCCGCCTTCAAGGCCGGCTGGTACTTCGGTGAGACGACCGAGGCGTTCGCGGTCTCGTACGAGATCGCCCCGGCGCGGATGGACAGCGGCCGCTACCGCAACATCACGGGCAACACCGCACTGGCGTACGGCATCGTCGCCGCGGGTCAGCGCTCCGGACTGCCCGTCTTCCTCGGCGCCTACCC
>NZ_JARBCJ010000002.1:2781-16053 GCF_028803055.1 Mumia sp. | reverse complement strand
ATCACGCCCGCGTCCGACATCCTGCACGAGCTGAGCAAGCACAAGGGCTTCGGCGTCACGACGTTCCAGGCCGAGGACGAGATCGCCGGGATCGGCGCCGCGCTCGGCGCCTCCTTCGGCGGCGCGCTCGGCGTCACGACCACGTCCGGCCCCGGCATCTCGCTCAAGTCCGAGACCATCGGCCTCGCGGTGATGCTCGAGCTCCCGCTGGTCATCGTCGACGTCCAGCGGGGCGGACCGTCGACCGGTCTGCCGACCAAGACCGAGCAGTCCGACCTGCTGCAGGCGATGTTCGGCCGCAACGGCGAGGCGCCGCTCCCGGTCATCGCGCCGCAGTCGGCAGCCGACTGCTTCGACGCCGCGCTCGAGGCCGCACGGATCGCCGTGACCTACCGCACGCCGGTGATGCTGCTGTCCGACGGCTACCTGGCCAACGGCTCCGAGCCGTGGATGATCCCCGACGTCGACACCCTCCCCCGGATCGAGCCGGCCTTCGCCACCGTGCCGCCCGAGGGCGAGGAGTTCCTGCCCTACGCCCGCGATCCCGAGACCCACGCCCCGTCGTGGGCGCCTCCGGGTGTCGCGGGTCTCGAGCACCGTGTCGGCGGCATCGAGAAGGCCGACGGCACCGGCAACATCTCCTACGACCCCGCCAACCACGACCGCATGGTGCGCAACCGTGCGGCCAAGGTGGCGCGCGTCGCCGACTCGATCCCGGACCTCGTCGTCGACGACCCGTCGGGCGAGGCGCGGGTCCTCGTCCTCGGCTGGGGCTCGACGTACGGGCCCATCGGCGCCGGCGTCCGCTCGGCGCGCGCTCAGGGCATCGACGTCGCCCACACCCACCTCCGCCACGTCAACCCGTTCCCGCGCAACCTCGGCGAGATCCTGCGCTCCTACGACCACGTGATCGTGCCCGAGATGAACCTCGGCCAGCTCGCGCTGCTCCTGCGCGCCGAGTTCCTGGTCGACGTCAGGGGCTACGACAAGGTGACCGGCATGCCGTTCGGCTCCGACGAGCTGGCGGAGGTCATCGCGCAGGCCGTCAAGAGCATCGACACCCACCGCCTGGAGAACCACCGATGAGCATCGACCTTCCCGCCCCGATCCTCGCCCGCGACGGACTCGCCGGGATGCCGGCTGCCGAGGCGCGGCAGACCGGCAAGGAGTTCACCTCCGACCAGGAGGTGCGCTGGTGCCCCGGCTGCGGCGACTACGCCGTGCTCAAGGCCGTCCAGGGCTTCCTCCCCGACCTCGGACTGAAGCGCGAGAACATCGTCTTCGTCTCCGGCATCGGCTGCTCGTCGCGCTTCCCGTACTACCTCGACACCTACGGCCTCCACTCGATCCACGGCCGGGCGCCCGCGATCGCCACCGGGCTGGCGACCGCCCGCTCCGACCTCTCGGTGTGGGTCGTCACCGGCGACGGCGACGCGCTGTCGATCGGAGGCAACCACCTCATCCACGCGCTGCGCCGCAACGTCAACATGACGATCCTGCTGTTCAACAACCGGATCTACGGCCTCACGAAGGGCCAGTACTCCCCGACGTCGGAGATCGGCAAGGTCACCAAGTCCACGCCGATGGGCTCCCTCGACAACCCGTTCAACCCGATCTCCCTGGCGCTCGGCGCGGAGGCGACGTTCGTGGCGCGGACGATCGACACCGACCGCAACCACCTGACGGGCGTGCTCCGCGAGGCCGCTGCGCACCGCGGTACGTCGCTGGTCGAGATCTACCAGAACTGCCCGATCTTCAACGACGGGGCGTTCGACACGATCAAGGACCCCGAGACGCGTGACCACGCGGTCATCCCCCTGGTCCACGGCCAGCCGGTCGTCTACGGTCCGAACGGTGAGCACGGGCTCGTCCGCGATCCCGCCACCGGCGTCATCTCGGCGGTCGAGGTCACCGACGCCAACCGTGACCAGCTGCTCGTCCACGACGCCCACGCCGACGACCCGACCCTCGCGTTCGCGATCAGCCGGCTCACCGACGGCGGCCACCTCGACCGGGCACCGGTCGGGATCTTCCGGCAGGTCGAGCGCGCAACCTACGACGACCGCGCCCGTCAGCAGCTGCAGACCGCGGTCGAGTCGTCGGGACCGGGTGACCTGCAGCAGCTGCTGACCGGCAACGACACCTGGACGATCGGAACGTAACCTGCCGGAGTGACGACGACGCAGCGCTCCGAGACCGCGGAAGGCCTCGCGTACGGAGTCGGTGCGTACCTCTTGTGGGGGGTCGTCCCGCTCTACTGGCCGCTGCTGGAGCCGGCATCGGCGCTGGAGGTGCTGGCGCACCGCGTCGTGTGGTCGCTGGTCACCGTCGGCGTCCTCCTCCTCGTCACGCGGCGCTGGTCGCAAGCGCTGGCGGTGACGCGCGACCCGCGCCGCATGGCGTACGTCGTCGCCGGCGCCGTCGTCGTCGCGATCAACTGGGGGACGTACATCTACGCGGTGAACTCCGACCACGTGGTGGAGGCGTCCCTCGGCTACTTCATCAACCCGCTGGTGACCATCGCCCTCGGTGTGGTCTTCCTCCGGGAGCGGCTGCGTCCGGTGCAGTGGTGCGCGCTCGCCCTCGCCCTCGCCGCCGTCGTCGAGCTCACCTGGGAGTACGGCCGGCTCCCCGTGATCGCCCTGACCCTCGCTCTGAGCTTCGGGGTGTACGGACTGATGAAGAAGCAGGCCGCGATCGGCGCGGTCGAGGGGCTCGCCCTGGAGACCTTCGCGCTGGCACCGGTCGCGGCGGCGTACCTCGGCTATCTCGCTGTGACGGGCGCTCTGGCCTTCGGCAGCCACGGTCTCGGGCACGCCCTCCTGCTCGCCTCGACCGGCCTGGTGACCGCCGTCCCGCTGCTGCTGTTCGGCGGCGCCGCCACGCGCCTCACCCTGACCGCGCTCGGCCTGCTGCAGTATCTCGCGCCGATCCTCCAGTTCGCCGTCGGAGTGTTCGTGTTCCACGAGGCCATGACGACGGGCCGGTGGGTCGGCTTCGCCCTGGTGTGGGCCGCGCTGGTCCTGATCACCGTCGAGGCCACGCGCCACCACCGCCGTACGCTGCGCGAGTCCGCGTCGAACCTGGTCTAGCCCGGCGCCGACGTGCCGCCGCTCAGCGGACCAGGTCGCTCGCTCGCGGCGTCGCCACCCGGGCACGGACGACGGAGCCCTCGGCGGTGCTCGTCGCCTCCACGCCGCGGCTCAGCGTCCGCACGATGTAGAGGCCGCGGCCGCGCTCGCGGCCGGCGGGCGGAGGCGTTCTGCCGTGCTCGTTCAGACGAGGGTCGCCCTGCCCGTCATCGGTCGTCTCGATCACGAGATCGCCGTCGACCATCTCCACCGACAGCACGGCGCGGGTGCGCGCCGCCGTGATCGCGTTGGCGAGGAGCTCGTCGGCGACGAGGAGCGCGTCCTCGCTGATCACGCCGTGTCCTCCCATCCACTCGCGCATCTCACGGCGGACGCGGCCGATCATCGACACGCCCTGCGGGCCGAGCTCCCAGCGGGCGCGACGCGGGAGCGCCGGCCTGGTCGCCCGGCGGACGACGAGGGCGAGGGCATCGTCGTGCCTCTCCGCCCCCTCGAGCGACCGGTCGACGAGCGCGTCGGAGAGCTCCTGCGCCGGAAGCCCGGCCACCTCGGAGGCGATGCGCTCGAGCTGCGCCATCCCGGCGATGATGTCGCGCCGCGCCTCGACCAGCCCGTCGGTGTAGAGGATGAGCGACTCCCCCTCCTCCAGGGTGGTGACCGCGACGCTGGTGCTGCCGACCCCTGGCCAGCCGATCGCTCCCCCGCTGCCGGCGACCTGCCGGACCGTTCCGTCCGGGGCGACGATGAACGCGGGCGGGTGTCCACCGGAGGCGACGCGGAGCTCGCCGGTGCTCGGGTCGAGGCGGGCGACGACGACCGTGGCGACCAGCTCCGAGTCCTGCGCGTCCAGCAGCTCGTCCGCACGGAGCACCAGGTCCTCCAGAGGAGTGCCCTCCACGGCGACGTAGCGGAGCGTGTGGATCACCGTGAGTGCGTCACGGGTGGCGGTCACACCGTGGCCGAGGACGTCGACGACGGCGACGTGGAGCTCGCCGGTCGGCAGCCGGCGCCAGTCGAAGAGGTCACCCCCGGTCGGCGCCGTGGGGTCGGAGGCGACATAGGCGACGGCGATGTCGACCCCGTCCATCCCGGGAGGCTCCGGGGCCACGGCCTGCTGCAGGTGGTCGACCACCAGACGCTGTGCCGCCTGCATCTCGACGAGATGGCTGAACTGCTCGCGGAGCTCGTGGAACTCCGTCGCCGGCGTGATGTCGCGGGCGACCACGACGAGACGCGGCGCGCCGGGGCTGTCCTCCGCCGGGGTGAAGGAGCACGCGAGCTGCTGCACGCGGCCGTCGGTCGCCGTGACCACCATCTCTCTCGGGAACTCGCTCAGACTGCGCCAGTTCACGAGGTCGACCGGCCGGCCGGCGGACGTCCGGGCCTGGAGGCGCTGGAGGGCGTCACGCCGTCCGACCGCCTCCGCGGCCGAGAGACCGGTGATCCGCTCGCACGCTGGGTTCCACGTGGCGATGACGCCGGCGGCGTCGAGGGTGAAGATGCCGTCGGAGGTGCTCTGGAGGATCTGCGCGACCGAGCGTTCGCTCTGGACGACCTTGGCGATCGCCCAGCCCCGCGTGAGCGTGTGTGCGGTCTGCCGGGCCAGCGTCACCATCATCGAGACCTGGTCGCGCTCGACCGCCCTTGTCGGGCGGAGCACGTCGAACAGCGCGATCACCCCGATGTCACGCGGGCCGATCTGCATGGGCGTGGACAGGCATGACCGCCGACCGGCCTCCCGGAGCAGCCGCGCCAGCGTCGAGTTGTCGCCGGCCGACACCTGCGTCAGCTCCCCCCGTCTGGCCAGGCGCCGCTCCAGAGGGCCGACCGGCACGTCGCTCTCGTACGACCCGTCGGCCCGTGACCGGAACGCGGCGGGTCTGCCGTCGTCATCGACCACCACGAGCGACACGGCGCGTGCGCCCATGCGCTCACGGACCTCGGCGAGGAAGGGCCGCAGCGCCGTCATGGGATCGACAGGCTCGGAGAGGATGCGGATCGTCTCGCTCAGGGTCTCGACGCGGGCCCGGTCGGCGTACGCCCCGGAGTAGAGCCTCGCCGCCGCGAAGATGAGAACCAGCGGAACCGGGATGAGCAGGACCCCGATGGGGCTTCCCGCGAGGGCGAACACGAACAGCAGACCGAACAACGTGTTGACGACGAGGTGCACGACCACCGCGACGGCGAGGAAGCCCGGCTTGCGGACGACGTAGGGCCAGCTGACCGGGTCGGTGATCGCCGCCTCGACCAGGACCCACAGGGTGTTCACCACGGTGACCACGGCGACGGCGAGGACGATCACGCCGACGACCCGCGGGGTGAGGTCGGCCTGGAGGCCGACGACGTCCGCGACCACGGTGCCCACGGCAGCACCGAGGGTCCATCGAGCCATCAGCGCGAAGGTGCGCAGGCGGGGGTATGCGCCGTTGAGCAGCCCCGGGACGTGGGCGAGGGCCACCGCGGCCGCGACCACGGTGACGTCGTACCCGTAGATCAGGGGGGTGATCGTCGAGGTCATCAGCGAGAGCCGCGCCGGGTTCGCCGGACCCCTGATCTCGAGCTGGAACTGCGCCGCGGCCGCGACGGCGACCACCAGGACGGGCAGACAGGCCCACGGGAGGTTCCGGACGGAGTCGTGCTCCAGTGTCCACCAGGCGTAGGCCAGCCCGCCGACGCACAGCCACGAGAGCACCACGAACGCCCACAGGCGTGCGTACGACCTCTGCTTGCTCACATCCGACCTCCGGGCGACCGCCTGGTGCCAGTATGCGCCGTCAGGGTGCCTCAGTCCGGGGGTCAGCCCAGCCGGGTGACGACGCGGTCGCAGACACCGAGCAGTGCGGTGCGCGCCTCGCTGTCGTCGAGCTGCAGGAGGAGGCCGCGTGCGGTGTCGGCCTCGCGGCGGACCAGGAGCCGTGCGTCGTCGAGAGCGGGGTTGGTCCGGAGCAGCCCCAGCGCCTCCTCGACCTCGGCGTCGTCGGCGAGCGGACGACTCAGGAGGTCGAGCAGCCGCGCGTCCTCGGGGCGTGCCGCCTGCTGCACGAGCAGGGTCGTCAGCGTCGGAACACCCTCGCGAAGGTCGGTGCCCGGCGTCTTGCCCGACTCGTCGGTCTCGCTCGCGATGTCGATCACGTCGTCGGCGAGCTGGAAGGCCGAGCCGATCCGCTCGCCGAACTCCGTCAGCGTCGACACGACGCCCGGGTCCGCACCGCTCATCATCGCGCCGAAGCGCGCGGCGGTGGCGATCAGCGAGCCGGTCTTGTCGGCGACCACGTCGAGGTAGTGCTGGAGCGGGTCCTCGTCGTTGCGCGGCCCGATCGTCTCGTGGATCTGGCCGTGAACCAGGCGCTGGAACGTCTCGGCCTGGATGCGCACGGCGTCGGTCCCGAGCCCGGCGACCACACGGGAGGCGACGGCGAAGAGGTAGTCGCCGGTGAGGATCGCGATCGAGTTGTCCCATCGGGCGTTGGCCGAGACCGCTCCGCGACGCAGCGACGCCTCGTCCATCACGTCGTCGTGGTAGAGCGTCGCCAGGTGGGTCAGCTCGATGACGACAGCCGACGGCACGACCTCGTCCGACTCGGGATCGTCGCCGAACTCGGCGGCGAGCAGGACGACGAGCGGCCGGAACCGCTTGCCGCCCGCAGCGAGCAGGTGGCTCGCCGTCTCCCCGATGAAGCCGTCGTCGTCGTGGACGGCAGCGCTCAGCTGCTTCTCGACCTCGTCCATCCGGACGCGGACGCGTTCTTCGAGCTCGGAGTCGGACTCGGCGATGCCCCAGGCGTGTGCCGCCACGGCTGCTGCTCCCTCGATCGTGCGATAGGTCAACGGACGAACGCCCCGGCCTGCTGCACGAGATCGAGCAGCGAACCGGGAAGTACCCCCAGCACGATTGTGACAGCCACCGCGATCCCTACGACCGACCAGGTCAGCGGGCTGGGCACGGCGACCGACGGGCCGTCCCCCTGCGGGGCCGCGAAGAAGAGCAGGACGACCACCCGGACGTAGAAGAACAGCGCGATGGCGGAGGCGACGACACCGACGACCACGAGCGGCCAGGCGCCACCCTCCCAGGCCGCCGCAAAGACGGTCCACTTGCCGATGAAGCCTCCCGTCAGAGGGATCCCGGCGAACGACAGCAAGAAGATCGTGAAGGCCACGGCCACCACCGGAGACTCCTTGCCGAGCCCAGCCCAGCGGCTGAGGTGGGTGGTCTCGCCACCAGCGTCGCGGACCAGCGTCACGACGGCGAACGCCCCGATCACGGCCGCTCCGTACGCGATCAGGTAGAAGAGCACCGCCGACACGCTCGTCACACCGTCACCGCTCACCATGCCCGCCATCGCGACGAGCAGGAAACCCGCGTGGGCGATCGAGGAGTAGGCCAGCATCCGCTTGACGTCGGTCTGGGCGATGGAGACGACGGCACCGAACAGCATCGTGACGATCGCGATCACCCACACGGTCGGAGCCCAGTCCCACCGGGCCCCGCCGAACGCCACGAAGAAGATCCGCAGCATCGCGATGAACGCCGCCGCCTTCGTGCCCGCCGCCATGAAGGCGGTGACCGGCGTCGGCGCGCCCTGATAGACGTCGGGCGTCCACGCGTGGAACGGCACGGCCGCGACCTTGAACAGCAGGCCGACCAGGATCAGCGCCATCCCGGCGAGGAGGATCGTCTGGCCCTCGATCCGGTTGGAGACGGCGGTGGAGATCTCGGCCAGGTCGAACGAGCCGGCATAGCCGTAGACGAGGGCGATGCCGTACAGGAAGAACGCCGAGGAGAACGCCCCCAGGAGGAAGTACTTCATCGCCGCCTCCTGGCTGAGCAGCCGGCGACGACGCGCCAGCCCGCACATCAGGTAGAGCGGGAGGCTCAGGACCTCCAGAGCGACGAACATGCCGAGGAGGTCGTTGGCCGAGGCGAAGAACATCATCCCGGCGAGCGCGAACATGGCGAGCGGGAAGACCTCGCTGTGCTCGATGCGCAACCGCGTCGCGCGGCGTTCGTCGACGCTGCCCGGCGGGGTCGCAGCCTGGCTCGTGAAGGCGCTCAGGCCGCCCTCCAGGCGGCGCTCGGCGAACAGCAGCACGCCGAGCAGACCGAAGAACAGGAGCATCGCCCAGGTGACGACGGCAGGCCCGTCGACGCTCAGCGCCCCCATCGCCGTCGGACCGCCCCGTGCCGTCACGTCACCCTCGACCGGCGCAAGGTCGGTCCCGACCCAGACGGTCGCGCCGAACGCGGCGACGACGCCGACGGCGGCGAGGCCCACCTGGCTGACGAAGCGGTAGGCACGCGGGACGAACGCCTCCACGAGGACACCCGCCACGGCGACGCCCAGCACGATGAGCAACGGCGAGATCGTGCCGTAGTCGATGTCGGGTGCGTCGATCGGCGACCGGGCACCCGGGAGGGCGGCCAGCATGCTCACGGCACTCACTTGGAGCTCCCCTCGGCGGTCGGGAAGGACGGGGTCTGCGGCTCGGGGTCACCGATCTGCACGTGGTCCAGCGTGTCGGAGACAGCCGGGTTGATCACGTCGAGGATCGGCTGCGGGAACAGGCCGAAGCCGATGAGCAGCACGACGACCGGCGCGATCGCGACGATCTCGCGCGGCACCATGTCGGTCACCCCGCGGTTGTCGTCGCGCAGCGGCCCCGTCATCGTCCGCTGGTACATCAGCAGGATGTAGAGCGCCGCGAGCACGATGCCCAGCGTCGCGAACACCGCGGCCGTCGGCGAGCGGGTGAACGTGCCCGCCAGCACGAGGAACTCCCCGACGAACGTCGCCAGGCCCGGCAGCGAGAGCGAGGCGAGACCGGCGATGAGGAACAGCCCGGCGGTGATCGGGGCGATCTTCTGCACCCCGCCGAAGTCGGAGATCCGTGCCGAGCCTCGCCGTTGGATGAGGAACCCGGCGATCAGGAACAGCGCCGCCGTGGAGAGCCCGTGGTTGAACATGTAGAACGTCGCGCCCGACGCCGACTGGGTGGTCAGCGCGAAGATGCCGAGCACGATGAACCCGAAGTGCGACACCGACGTGAACGCGATCAGCCTCATCAGGTGGTCCTGCCCGATCGCGAGCAAGGCTCCGTACAGGATGCTGACGACCGCCAGCGTGATCACGACAGGACTCGCCCACTCCGAGGCCTCGGGGAAGAGGCCGAGGCAGAAGCGGATCATGCCGAACGTGCCGAGCTTGTCGAGCACGCTCACCAGCAGCACCGAGGTGCCCGGGGTGGCCGCCGAGGCGGCGTCGGGCAGCCACGTGTGCAGCGGCACCATGGGCGCCTTCACCGCGAAGGCGATGAAGAAGCCCATGAAGAGCCACCTGCCCTCGACGGTGCCGATCGACAGGTCCTTCATGTCCGCCAGCAGGAACGACGGGTCGCCCTGGCTGTTGGAGAGGGCCCACATCCCGATCACCGAGGCGAGCATGAGCAGCCCGCCGGCGAGGGAGAACATCAGGAACTTCAGGGCGGCGTACGACCGCCGGGCGCCGCCGTAGCCACCGATCAGGAAGTAGGCAGGGACGAGCGCGGCCTCGAACAAGACGTAGAAGAGGAACACGTCGGTCGCGGCGAAGACACCGATGACCAGCCCTTCGAGCGCGAGCATGAGGGCGAAGAACGTCCCGACGCTCCACCGAGCCCCGTCGGCGTCGTTCCAGCCCGCGATGATGACGATCGGCACGAGGATCGTGGTCATCAGGATCAGCGTCAGGCCGATCCCGTCCACGCCGACCGCGTAGTGGACGCCCAGCGCGGCGATCCACTCGTGCTGCTCGGCCAGCTGGTAGCCGGCGCCGTCGAGGTCGTACTGCGACAGGACGCCGAGGGAGACGGCCAGGGAGACCAGGGAGACGACGAGCGCCGCCCACTTCGCCAGCTCGGGACGGCTGCGCGGGAGCGCCGCCACCACCGCCGCGCCGACGAGAGGGACGACCATCAGGATCGTCAGCCAGGGGAAGGACATGTCACTCACGCGAGGTTCACCGCCAGGAGGGCCAGGACGAGGACGAGGGCGCCGCCGAAGATCTCCGCGGCGTAGGTCCGGACGAAGCCGGTCTGGAGCCGGCGCAGACCACGCGCGCCGTCACCGACGAGCTCGGCGGTGCCGTTGACGGCACCGTCGATCCCGCTCCCGTCCACGTAGACGAGGGACCGGGTGAGGTACTGGCCGGGCCGCATGAAGAGCGCCTCGTTGACGGCGTCCCCGTAGAGGTCGGCACGGCCGGCGCGGGTGAAGACCGAGACCTTCTGCGGCGCCGTGTCGGGGATCGTGCGCCGGCCGAAGAGCACGTATGCCAGCGCGATGCCGGCCGCGACGACCAGCACGATGATCGCGGTGATCACGATCGGCGGGACCGGGAGCTCGTGGTGCTCCTCCCCCGTCACCGGAGCCAGCCAGTCGACGATCCAGCTCGAGAAGAGCAGCGCGCCGCCGCCGACCGAGAGGGCGGCGAGGACGATCAGCGGGACGGTCATGATCTTCGGCGACTCGTGCGGGTGCACCCCCTCGCGCCAGCGCTTCTCACCGAAGAACGTCATGATCATGACGCGCGTCATGTAGAACGCGGTCACGCCGGCGCCGACCAGGGCCGCCAGGCCTGCCCAGAAGTTGGTGGCGAACGCCGCCTCGATGACCTTGTCCTTGGAGAAGAACCCGGAGAACCCTGGGAAGCCGATGATCGCCAGGTAGCCCATCGCGAAGGTCACGAAGGTCACGGGCATCATCGTGCGCAGCGCGCCGTAGTGCCTCATGTCGACGTCGTCGTTCATGCCGTGCATGACCGACCCGGCTCCCAGGAACATGTTGGCCTTGAAGAAGCCGTGCGTGATCAGGTGGAAGATCGCGAACGCGTATCCGGCCGGGCCGAGGCCCGCTGCCAGCATCATGTAGCCGATCTGGCTCATCGTGGAGCCGGCCAGCGCCTTCTTGATGTCGTCCTTCGCGCAGCCGATCCACGCGCCGTACAGGAGCGTCACCGCGCCGACGACGACCACCGCCGTACGGGCGACCTCCGACAGGTCGTAGATCGCCGCCGACCGCACGACGAGGTAGACGCCCGCCGTGACCATGGTCGCGGCGTGGATGAGGGCCGAGACCGGGGTCGGGCCCTCCATCGCGTCGAGCAGCCAGCTCTGCAGCGGCACCTGGGCCGACTTGCCGCAGGCACCCAGCAGCAGCAGGAGGCCGAGCGCGGTCGCCACACCCTGGGAGGCGTTCGCGACGTTGAGGCCGACGTCGTGGATGTTGGTCGTGCCGAACTGCGCGAACATCAGCATGATGCCGAGCGCGAGCCCGAGGTCGCCGACACGGTTGACGACGAACGCCTTCTTGGCGGCGACGGCGGCCGAGCGCTTCTCCTGCCAGAAGCCGATCAGCAGGTACGAGGCGAGGCCGACGCCCTCCCAGCCCAGGAAGAGCACGAGGTAGTCGCCCGCGAGGACGAGCACGAGCATCGCCGCGATGAAGAGGTTGAGGAAACCGAAGAACCGGCGTTTGCGCGGGTCGTCGGCCATGTAGCCGATCGAGTAGACGTGGATCAAGGACCCGACGCCGGTGATCAGCAGGACGAAGAGCGCGGCCAGCTGGTCGTAGTAGACGCTCATCGTCACGTCGAACCCGCCGACCTGCATCCAGGTCCACAGGTCGTGCGTGATCGCCCGCTCGGCGACGTCCTGCCCGAGCAGCGCGATGAAGGCGACGAGACCGACGACGAACGAGGCGATCGCGGCCAGGGTGCCCAGCAGGTGGCCGAAGCGGTCGAGCGGACCGTGGTCGCCCGCACCGTCGCCGATGAGCAGGATCGCGGCGCTGACCGCCGGGATGGCGACCACCAGCCACAACCAGGAGAAAACGCCGTCGGCAGCGACCGGCACGACGTCCGCGTGCTCGCTCGCAGCCAGCACGACGGTGGACAAACTCGTCATTCCCGTCCCCTCAGAGCTTCAGCAGACTGGCGTCGTCGACCGAGGCCGAGCGACGGGTCCGGTAGATCGACACGATGATCGCGAGGCCGACGACGACCTCGGCCGCGGCGACCACCATCACGAAGAAGGCCGCGATCTGACCGTCGAGATTGCCGTTCGCCCGCGCGAACGTGACGAACGCGAGGTTGCACGCGTTGAGCATCAGCTCCACGCACATGAAGACGATGATCGCGTTGCGGCGGACCAGGACCCCGACGGCACCGATGGTGAACAGCAGGGCCGAGAGACCGATGAAGGGTTCGACGTTCACCGGTCGGTCACCTCGTCGTCAGCAGGTCGGTCGTCAGCAGGTCGGTCTTCGGCAGGTCGGTTGTCCGCAGGGTGCGCGGCGCCGTCCTTCGGTGCCCGCGGGCCGGTCACCGAGATCGGTGCCGACTCGATGACTCCGCGCTCGGGACCGTCGGACTCCAGCTTGCGGAGCGTGACCGCGACGTCGCCGGAGAAGGCGCCGTCACGCACGACACCACGGTCGCGCAGCGTCTTCGACGTCGACGACTCGGCCGGCGAGCCGTCGGGCAGGAGGGCCGGCACGTCGACGGCGTTGTGGCGGGCGTAGACACCGGGAGTGGGCAGGTTGCCGGGGTGCTCGCCGTGCTCGGCGTAGCGCTGCATCCGCTGGAGCGCCAGCTCGCGCTGCGTCGGCTTGGGCTCGAGCCGCTCACGGTGCGCGAGCACCATCGCGCCGAGCGCCGCGGTGATGAGCAGCGCGCTCGTCGCCTCGAACACGAACACGTACCGGTTGAAGAGCAGCCGGGCCAGCCCGTGCACGTTGCCGTCGGCGTTGGCGTCGCCGAGCCCGATCACGGGCCCGACGGTCGTCTGGGCGACGACGGTGACGACCAGGAACCCGAAGAGGATGCCCACCACGGCCGCGGCCAGCCGCTGCCCGGGGATCGTCTCGACCAGGGAGTCGGTCTTGTCGACGCCGACCAGCATCAGCACGAAGAGGAACAGCATCATGATCGCGCCGGTGTAGACGATGATCTGCACGACGAACAGGAACGGTGCGTCCTGCATCGCGTACATCATCGCGAGCGAGATCATCACGACCGCGAGGCACAGCGCCGAGTGCACCGCCTTGCGCGACAGCACGACGCCGAGTGCGGCCACCACCATGATCGGTGCCAGCAACCAGAAGGCGGTCACTTCTCGCCTCCCGATGAGGATCCGCCGGCCACCG
>NZ_JARBCJ010000002.1:0-2681 GCF_028803055.1 Mumia sp. | reverse complement strand
GCCGTCGGCGGCCGCCCGCGCTGCCGCGTCGCCGCGGTAGTAGTCGCGCTCGGTGTCGCCCAGACGCATCGCGTGCGGCGGCGCCTCCATCCCCGGGAGAAGCGGGGCCAGGAGGTCGGACTTCTCGTAGATCAGCGCCTCGCGGCTCGTGTCGGCCAGCTCGTACTCGTTGGTCATCGTCAGGGCGCGCGTCGGGCACGCCTCGATGCACAGCCCGCAGAGGATGCAGCGCAGATAGTTGATCTGGTAGACGCGGCCGTAGCGCTCACCGGGCGAGAAGCGCTCGTCCTCGGTGTTGGAGGCACCCTCGACGAGGATCGCGTCGGCGGGACACGCCCACGCGCACAGCTCGCACCCGATGCACTTCTCGAGCCCGTCCGGCCACCGGTTGAGCTGGTGCCGGCCGTGGAAGCGCGGCGCGGTCGGCCGCTTCTCGAACGGGTACTGCACGGTGACCGGCTTCTTGAACATCGTCCGGAACGTCACGCCGAAGCCGGCGATCGGGTCCCAGAGCTGCTCCTTCAGCGTCGCCATCGCGATCAGGCCTCCTTCTCAGCCGTACGGCTGGACGACGCCCCGCTGGGGGACGGCTCCCGGCCCGGCATCGGGGGTACGGGGAATCCACCGGCGAACGCGTCGTGCTCGGTCTCGGCGACCTCGGGCGCGCGCCGCTCGGGGATGAACTGCACGACCAGCAGCGCAGCCACGACCACGCCGGCGATGATCAGGATCATCGTCGGGTCGAGGTCGCCGTCGGTGATCAGGCGACGCATGACGCAGACCACGACGATCCAGGCCAGCGAGACCGGGATGAGGACCTTCCACCCGAACTTCATGAACTGGTCGTATCGCATCCGCGGCAGCGACCCGCGCAGCCAGATGAACAGGAAGACGAAGAGCAGCGTCTTGCCGAGGAACCACAGCACCGGCCAGTAGCCCTCGTTGGCGCCGTCGATCTGCGAGATGCCCCACGGTGCTCGCCAGCCACCGAGGAACAGCGTCGTCGCGAGCGCGGAGACGGTGACCATGTTGATGTACTCGGCGAGGAAGAAGAGCGCGAACTTCAGCGACGAGTACTCGGTGTGGAAACCTCCGACCAGCTCGCCCTCGGCCTCGGGGAGGTCGAACGGAGCGCGGTTGGTCTCACCGACCATCGCGATCATGTAGATGATGAACGACGGCAGGAGCGGGAGTGCGAACCACCCGTCCGCCGCCTGCGCGGCGACGATCTCCGACGTGGACATCGAGCCGGCGTAGATGAACACGGCGACGAGCGAGAGACCCATCGCGACCTCGTACGAGATCATCTGCGCCGAGGAGCGGACCCCACCGAGGAGTGCGTACGTCGAGCCGGACGCCCAGCCGCCCAGCACGATGCCGTACACGCCGATCGACGTGACGGCGAGGATGTAGAGCACCGCCACCGGCATGTCGGTCAGCTGCAGCGGCGTCCGGGTGTCGGTGAACGGGATCGTCACCTCGGGCCCGAACGGGATCACGGCCCACGCCAGGAAGGCCGGGATCGTCGCGATCACCGGCGCGACGAAGTAGACGACCTTGTGGGCGTGCTTGGGGAAGATCTCTTCCTTGAGCGCGAGCTTGACGCCGTCGGCGAGGCTCTGCAGCAGCCCGAACGGACCCCAGACGTTAGGCCCCACACGGTGCTGCATGCGCGCCACCACGCGACGCTCGAACCAGATGTTGAAGAGGGTGAAGACCACCAGGACGACGAAGACGCAGAGCGCCTTCAGGATGACCACCCACCACGGCTCGTTGCCGAAGAGATCGCTCACAGCTGCTCCTCCGCCGGTCGGGCGAGGTCGGTATCGGTCGGCGCGGCGCTGTCACCCGGCGCCGTCGTCGCGTCCAGCTCCACACCCTCGTCCGGTGCCGGAGTCTGGTGCGGGTGCGGCGGGCCGGACAGGGCGTCGGCACGCGAGTCGGTCGTGGACCGCTCGATCGTGACGACGTCTCCGTACGTCGCACCGAGGATCCCCAGGAGCGACAGTCCGTTGGAGTTGGCCGGCGTCCAGACGACCCCGTCGGCGATGTCGGCGAGGTCGACCGGGACCGCGACCGCGCCGCGATCGGTACGGAGGATGATCTCGTCACCGGCACGCACGCCGGTCGCACGGGCGGTGGCCGCCGACAGCAACACCACCGAGGGACGTGCCGTCGCCTGGTAGTGCTGGTCTCCGTCCTGGCCACGACCGTCGTCGATCAACCGGCGCCAGGTGTCGAGGACGACCTCGCTCGGGCCGGTCCGCGGTGCGCGGCCCGGCAGCACCTCCGGCCTCGGTGCGCGCGCTCCGTCCCAGGCGCCCAGCTCCGCGAGCTCCGCGGCGGCGGCCTCGGCCGTACGGAAGCCGAGGTCATGTCCCGCGGCCTCGGCGATCCCGGCGAGCACCCGCGTGTCGGAGAGCGCGTGCGGAGGGGAGAACACGGCGCCGAACCGGCGCGGGCGTCCTTCCCAGGTGAGGAACGACCCAGCCTTCTCGGCGGGGGCGGCGACGGGTAGCACCACGTCGGCGCGCTCGGTCACCGCACTGGCACGCACCTCGAGGCTGACGACGAAGCCGGCTGCCTCGATGGCGTCGATGGCGGCCGGCGGGTCGGCGAGGTGCGCGACCACGACCCCCGCCCACCGCACGCCCCCGCGCGCAACCGGCACTGCCCCCCCC
>NZ_JARBCJ010000029.1:8828-22898 GCF_028803055.1 Mumia sp. | reverse complement strand
CGTACGGGTCGGGAGCGGCCGACCCGTACGACGCCCGGTGCTGCCGGTGTGCTCAGTCCTCCGAGGACGACGACATCCCGGTCTTGATCTGATCCATCACGCCGGAGTCGGCCAGGGTGGTGACGTCCCCGACCTGACGGTTCTCCGCGACGTCGCGGAGGAGTCGGCGCATGATCTTGCCCGAGCGCGTCTTGGGCAGCTCGGCGACGACCATGATCGACTTCGGCTTCGCGATCGCGCCGATCTCCTTCGCGACGTGGGCGCGCAGGTCCGCGACGATCTCGGTGCCGCCGTCTCCGGCGGACTCGCGCAGGATCACGAACGCGACGACCGACTGCCCCGTGGTGTCGTCCGTGGCGCCGACGACGGCGGCCTCGGCGACCTTCGGGTGCGACACCAGCGCGGACTCGATCTCGGTGGTCGACAACCTGTGGCCGGACACGTTCATCACGTCGTCGACCCGGCCGAGGAGCCAGAGGTCTCCGTCGTCGTCCTTCTTGGCCCCGTCACCGGCGAAGTACAGGTTCGCGAAGCGCGACCAGTACGTGTCGATGAACCGCTGGTCGTCGCCCCACAGGGTGCGCAGCATCGACGGCCACGGCTCGGTGAGCACGAGGTATCCGCCGGAGCCGTTGGGGACCGACTCGGCGTCGTCGTTCACCACGTCGGCGGCGATGCCGGGGATCGGTCGCATCGCCGAGCCGGGCTTCGCCGCGGTGACGCCCGGGAGCGGCGAGATCATGATCGCGCCGGTCTCGGTCTGCCACCACGTGTCGACGACCGGTGTGCGGCCGCCTCCGATGGTCTCGCGGTACCAGACGTACGCCTCGGGGTTGATCGGCTCGCCCACCGACCCGAGCACACGCAGCGAGGAGAGGTCGAACTCCGCAGGGATCTCGGCGCCCCACTTCATGAAGGTGCGGATCGCCGTCGGGGCGGTGTAGAGGATGGTGACGCCGTACTCCTGGATGATCTCCCACCACCGGCCCTTGTGCGGGGTCTCCGGCGTGCCCTCGTACAGCACCTGCGTCGCGCCGTTGGCCAGCGGGCCGTACACGATGTAGCTGTGCCCGGTGACCCAGCCGATGTCGGCGGTGCACCAGTAGACGTCGGTCTCGGTCTTCAGGTCGAAGACCGCCCAGTGCGTCCACGCGGCCTGGGCGAGGTAGCCCCCGGTGGTGTGCAGGATGCCCTTGGGCTTGCCGGTCGTGCCCGACGTGTACATGACGTAGAGCGGGTGCTCGGCGGGGAAGGCCTTGGGGCGGTGCTCGGTCGACGACGCGTCGACGACCTCGTGCCACCAGACGTCGAGATCGCCGTTCCATGCGACGTCCTGACCGGTGCGGCGGACGACGAGGACGTTCTCGACGAGTCCCGGCTGCTCCGCCGACACCTTGGCCACCGCCTCGTCGACGGCCGGCTTGAGAGCGGAGGGGGCGCCACGGCGGTAGCCGCCGTCCGCGGTGATGACGAGCTTGGCGCCGCAGTCCACCACGCGGCTGGCGAGGGCGTCGGCGGAGAAGCCGCCGAACACGACCGTGTGCACCGCGCCGATGCGCGCGCAGGCGAGCATGGCGACGACCGCCTCGGGGATCATCGGCATGTAGATGGCGACCCGGTCGCCGGCCTCCACGCCCAGCTCCTCGATCGCGTTCGCGGCCTTGCTCACCTCGTCCTTGAGGTCCGCGTACGTGAGGGTGCGCGTGTCACCCTCGGGCTCGCCGACCCAGTGGAAGGCGACCTTGTCCCCGCGGCCGGCCTCGACGTGCCGGTCGACGCAGTTGTACGACGCGTTGAGCGTGCCGTCGGCGAACCACTTCGCGAACGGGGGGTTGGACCAGTCGAGAACCTCGGTGAACGGCTTCTCCCAGTCCAGGCGTCGTGCCGCGTCGGCCCAGAACGCCAGGCGATCCTCGGCGGCGAGGTCGTACGTCTGGGCCGTGACGTTGGCGTCGGCTGCCAGCTCGGCGGGGGGCTCGAAACGGCGGTTCTCCTGCATCAGGTTGGACAGCGACTCTCCCACGGCACTTCCTCAGGTCTCGGCGGCACGTTCCGCCGACCATTGTGCCCCCGGTCACATGCTGTACGGGGTGCGGGACCGCGCCGGATCGATCAACGGCGTGGTCCGTGCGGTCGGCGGCAGGCGCCGTACGACCTGCGGATCGGACTCGCTGCCGGCCGGCCCGGCGCGTGACCGGTCTCACGGGCCGGCAGGTCGTCGCCGGTCGACACATGGCTGAAATACCAACGATTCGCCGAATCCACTGTGGTGGAGATCATTCTGCGGGGAGTGGGTGTGTACGCGTGCTCGGAGGGGCTAGGATGACGCGCACGGGGGCGGTACAGGACGGTTGGTTCGGCGACCGCAAGAAACGAAGAAGAGAGCAAAGTGACCGCGTATCCCGGTTGGCAGATCATTCATGAAGCCACCACCAAGGGCCCGTCGTCCATGCGGCGCATCGTGATCTTCAGTCACCGAGCAGGGTCTCGGCTGCGGCTCACCAGCGACTATCGCGGCGACGTCGCGACGACCGTCGCAGAGTCGTGGTCCTCGATCGGTTGGGTGGAGGCGCACCGCAACGTCGACACCCAGCTGTTCCGGAGCAGCACGCCCAACGAGGCAGCGCTCGTGGACACCCTCGACCGGCTTCTGATCGAGGTGTTCCGGCTGGCGAGCCAGATCGTCGTCGGCCCGCAGGGAGTGTCGACGCCGACGTCCTCGTTCAGCGAGATGATGCGCTGAGGCGGGGCGCTCGCGCCGCCACGGGCGACACGGTTCGGAGCCCGGACAGGATCAGTCCCAGCCCGAGGTCGAAGGACGCCGCCGACCCGATCGAGTCGTCGCGCGCGATCGCCCCGGTGGCGCTCGCCTGCTCGTGCATCTGACGTGCTGAGGCATGCCCGAGCACGAAGAGCATGATCGTCCTCGCGCCCGAGACGGCGACGTCGTCGTCGAAGTCCTCGAGCGCCGCGACGAGCCTCTCCTCGGGCTCGCGCGCACCGAGGCCGAACGCTGACGCTGTCGCGACCACCTCGGCGCCGTCGCGGACCGCCAGCATCGCGCTGCGGAACTCGTGGCAGAGCGCCTTCGCCCGCTCGTCCCAGCTGCCCGCCGGCTCGTCTCGCCGGCCTCGGGCGAGGATCTCGTCCGCCATCAACGCCAACAGCGTCTGCTTGTTGGGGACGTGGTGGTAGAGCGCGCTGGGCTGGACGTCGAGGGCGGCCGCGACCCGTCGCATCGAGAGGAACTCGAGACCGTGGGTGTCGAGCACGGTGAGTGCCGCGTCCACGACGTCTTGGAGGCTGTTGGCCATGAGCCCACCCTATCGACTAGCCTGAACACTGTTCAGGTGAACACCGTTCAGGAGATGCTCATGTCGCTCGACGCCACCCCAGACACCACGCCCGACGCCACGCCGACTGCGCGGGCGAGCTCCCGCAGGTTCTCGACCACCGACCTCGCCCTGATCGCGGCGTTCGCCGCACTCATCTCCGCCTGCGCCTACATCGGTGCGATCCCGGTCGGCTCGGCCGGCGTCCCGATCACGCTCCAGACCTTCGCCGTGATGCTCACGGGTTGTCTGCTCGGGCCCGTCCGAGGGTTCGCTGCCGTGGCCCTCTACCTCACCCTCGGTGCCATCGGGCTCCCCGTCTTCGCCGAGCACAGCGCCGGCCTCGGGGCCTTCACCAGCGTCAGCGCGGGCTACCTGATCAGCTTCCCGTTCGCCGCCGCACTGGGCGGGTTCCTGGTGGCCTACGTCGCCGGCCCGCGACACAAGACTCGCGCGGCGTGGGTGTTCTGCTGCTCGATGGCTGCGAGCATCCTCGTCATCCACCCGATGGGCATCGTCGGCATGGCGATCCACCAGGACGTCTCGCTGTGGACCGCGGCCACGTGGGACGCGCCCTTCTGGGTCGGCGACCTGCTCAAGACGACGTTGGTCGCCATCATCGCCGCCGAGGTGCACCGCGCCTTCCCCAAGCTGCTCCACCCCTGACCGTGCCCACGCTCAGCTTCGATGCCGCCGGCGTCACGGTCGACACCCCGCACGGCCCCAAGGTCGTGCTCGAGCCCATCACGCTCGAGCTCACCGAGCGCCGCATCGGCGTCGTCGGAGCCAACGGGTCCGGTAAGTCCACCCTTGCGCGTCTCGTGAACGGTCTGGTGACGGCCACGACCGGTCGGGTCCTGGTCGACGGGGTGGACGTCGCGCGGGACGCCTCCCGCGTACGCCGCCGCGTCGGGTTCGTGTTCACCGACCCGGCGGCACAGGTCGTGATGCCGACGTGCGTCGAGGACGTCGAGCTGTCGCTGCGCAGGCACGTCAAGAGGGCTGCGGCACGGCGTGCCCGCGCGCTGGAGGTCCTCGACTCCTTCGGCCTGGCCGATCTCGCCGACACGAGCGTGCACGCGCTGTCGGGAGGCCAGCGCCAGATGCTCGCCCTCGCGGGGGTGCTGGCGGTGCAGCCCGCGGTCGTCGTCGCCGACGAGCCGACGACGCTGCTCGACCTCGCCAACACCCGCACCGTGGGCGATGTCCTCCTGGGGCTCGACCAGCAGCTGCTCCTGGTCACCCACGACCTCGCGCTCGCCCGGCGTTGTGACCGCGTGCTCGTGATCGAGGACGGTCGCCTCCGCTACGACGGTGCGGCCGACGCCGCGGTGGACGACTACGTCGCGTCGGTGGAGGCGCGGTCGGGAGCGGTGAGGTGAGCACCCCGGTCCTCGTCGGCCTTCACCAGCCCGGCGACTCCGTCGTGCACCGGATGCCGGTGGGAGCCAAGGTGAGCGCGCTCGCGGCGTTCAGCATCGCGGTCGTCGCCGTACGCAGCATGCCGGCGTCGTGGGTGTTCCTCGCGCTGGCGGTGGCCGCGGCCGTGCTCGCCCAGGTCGCGCTCGGGTCGGTGCTGCGGGCGGCGCGCAGCGTGCTGCTGATCGCGGTCGTCGTCGCCGGGTTCCAGTGGTGGCTGAAGGGACCGGACCGGGCGATCGAGACGGTGGTGGACCTCGTCGCGCTCGCCCTCGCCGCGGTCGTGCTCACGACCACGACGCCCGTCAACGCGATGCTCGACGCCGTCGTGGGCTGGATCCGGCCGTTCCGGCGGTTCGGAGCCGATCCCGAGCGCGTCGCCCTGACCCTGGGACTCGCGATCCAGGCGCTCCCGGGGACGATCGCGATCGCCGTCGAGACCCGCGACGCCGCGCGTGCGCGCGGGCTCGAGCGTCGACCGCGCGCGTACCTGTCACCGTTCGTCATCCGCGTCGTCGCCCGTGCTCAGGAGACCGGTGACGCGCTCGCGGCCCGAGGCCTCGGCGACGACTGAGCGTCACCAGCTCACGTGCAGCGGGCGACCCTCCTCGTACCCGGCGGTGCTCTGCAGCCCCACGACCGCGCGCTCCGCGAACTCCCCGATGGTGCGGGCGCCGGCGTAGGTGGCCGACGAGCGGACACCGGCGATGATCTCGTCGACGAGGTCCTCGACGCCTGGGCGCTCCGGGTCGACGTACATCCGCGAGGTGCTGATGCCCTCCTCGAACAACGCCATGCGGGCCCGCTCGAAGCCGGCGGCGTCGCGGGTCCGGTTGGAGACGGCGCGGGCCGACGCCATGCCGAACGACTCCTTGTAGTCGCGACCGTCGGAACCGGTGCGGAGGTCGCCGGGGCTCTCGTACGTGGCGGCGAGCCAGGAGCCGATCATCACGCTCGAGCCTCCTGCGGCGAGGGCGAGGGCGACGTCGCGCGGGTAGCGGACGCCACCGTCGGCCCAGACGTGCGCGCCCAGCTCGGCGGCCGCGGCGGCGCACTCCAGCACCGCCGAGAACTGCGGCCGGCCGACTCCGGTCATCATGCGCGTCGTGCACATCGCGCCCGGACCGACCCCGACCTTGACGATGTCGGCTCCGGCGGCGACGAGGTCACGGGTGCCCTCTGCGGAGACCACGTTGCCGGCGACGACAGGGATGCGACGCCCTGTCTGGTCGGCGTACGCGTCCCGCTCGGCGACGACCTCCGGCAGGGCGCGCAGCATCTTGTCCTGGTGGCCGTGGGCGGTGTCGACGACCAGCACGTCGACGCCCATCGCCAGCAGCGCCGCGGCCTTGCTCCGGACGTCGCCGTTGATCCCGATCGCGGCACCGACCTCGAGACGGCCCTCCGGGTCGAGCGCCGGGGTGTAGAGGGTGGAGCGGAGCGCGCTCTTCTTGGTCGTCACGCCGACGAGGTCGCCACCGTCGAGCACCGGCGCGTACGACACGTGGCGCTCGCTGAGAGCGTCGAAGATCGCGCGCGGCTCGTCGGACGCCTGGACCGTGAGGACGTCGGTGCTCATCACCTCGTGCACCTGGGCGAAGCGGTCGACCTCCGCCCCGTCGTGGTGGGTGACCACGCCGAGAGGCTTGTCGCCGTCGACCACCAGGACGGCGCCGTGCGCCCGCTTGCTCAGGAGGCTGAGGGCCTCCCCGACGGTCGTGTCCGGCGAGACCGACACCGGGGTGTCGTAGACGGGGTGCGCGGCCTTGACCTGGGCGACCGACCGCCCGACGACGTCGAGCGGGATGTCCTGCGGGATGACGGCGAGCCCGCCCCGCCGCGCCAGGGTCTCGGCCATGCGGCGACCGGAGACCGCCGTCATGTTGGAGGCGACGATCGGGATCGTCGTGCCGACGCCGTCGGGAGTCGTGAGGTCGACGTCGAACCGTGAGGTCACGTCGGAGCGCGACGGCACCATGAACACGTCGCTGTAGGTCAGATCGCCGGTCGGCTGCAGATCGTTGAGGAAGCGCACCATTCCAGCGTACTGATCGCTGCCGTCACGCCGCTCGCGTCACACGAACTTGTCCGACCCCGATGGCACCGTGGCGCCATGCCTGTTCATGAGCACCTCATCCCGCTGTCGGTCGACTACGTCGAGATCGCCGTCACCGACCTGCCCGCGGCCTCCGCGTTCTATCGCGAGGCCTTCGGGTGGGAGATCGTCCCGTACGGCGACGAGTACGCCGGATTCCGCACGCCCGCCGAGCCGGAGGGGCACGAGGCGGGTGGTCTCCGGCTCGCTGACGAGGTGGTGCGCGGCAGCACGCTGGTCCAGCTGTACGCCGACGACCTGGAGGCGTGCGCCGAGGCCGTCACCGCCGCGGGTGGGCGTGTCGTCCAGGGGCCGTACGGATTCCCGGGTGGCCGCCGGTTCCACTTCCTCGACCCGAGCGGCAACGAGCTCGGGGCCTGGTCGCAGGCCTGAGCGCCTACCCGTACGCGCGGACGGCGTCGCGCAGGCGGCGCCGGCCGAGGGTCCCGAACGGCTCCGTGCCGGCGCTCACCGCCCGCACGACGTCAGCGGCCGACCGCTCGGCGAGGGCCACCACGTCGTCGGGATAGCCGAGGGTCACGCGGTGCTCGGCGAGCTCGTCCTCGTCGAGCAGCTCGACGGTCCCGTCGACCGTCTGCACGACGTCCAGGTCGAGGTCGAGCATCGTGACCAGATCAGGGCGCTCCCAGACGGCCGGCGTCGTCATGTCGACATAGAGCCTCCATCGGAGGAGCTGAGTCGGGTCGTCCTCGACGGCGTGGAACGTCGCCACGTACGGATCGGTGTGAGGCACGAGGGTGATGCTCGCGACCCTGGTCGCGATCACCCGTCCGGGACGCACCATCTGCGAGCCCGCGGGCATGAACAACCAGCTGCCTAGGTCGTCGGTCACGGTGAGGACCGTGTCGAACTCCCAGTGCGGGTGTCCGCCGTACTTCGTGGTCACCTGCCGTACCCGCGAGCCGGGCGAGGCAGGCGTGACGGCGGCACGCCCCCCTGAGCCCGCCGCGTGCACCGGTCAGGCAGCGATCGCGACCGGGCACGGCCCGCCGGCGGCACGCATCGCGCCGTGGCCCTCGTGCACCGCGTACGTGCGGGCCACCGAGGCGACCAGGTCGAGCATGGTGATCCCGAGAGCCGTGGACACGGCGGCGATGATCTCCGAGGATGCTTCCTTCTGACCACGCTCGATCTCAGAGAGATAGGCCAGCGAGACCTGCGACGACTTCGCCACGTCGCGGAGCGTCCGTCCGCGCGCCTGGCGCTCGTCTCGCAGTGCGTCACCCAGCGCGTGGCGCAGCAGCGGCGTGGGCTCCGGTGCGGGCTGGACGGGGACGAGCGACGTGGTCACCCCTTCACGCTAGGCCGGTGACCCAAGTCGGCGCCATCGGAATCGACCGCGTTCGCTCTCAGCAGACGTGTCGGCGGCCCTCAGCCGAGGTCGACGCGGAGCTCGCGCGCCACGGTGCCGGGGTTGAGCGCGTCCTTGTGGACCTCGGCGCGGAAGCATCGCGTCGCGTAGCGCATCCGCAGGCCGTTGTGACCGCTCGCGTGGCTCTCGTACAGCCCGGCCACCTGCGCGAGGATGTGATCGCGCTCGGCCGCCCGGCGCGCGGCGATCGACGAGCGTGACGCGACGAGGGCCAGGAGCGCGTCGAGGTCGAGCTGTTGCCAGAAGCCGTACTCGGACGACTCAGGCAGCCCGAACAGGCCCGACAGGGGCAGCGACGCGGTGATCTCCTCGAGGTCGTCGGGCTCGGCGTCGATGATCGAGGTGAGTCGGCGGACCCACGGGACGGACTCGTCCCGGGTGTTCCAGACCAGCGACAGCCGGCCGCCTGTCCGCAGCACGCGGGCGAGCTCCGGGAGGGTGCGCAGCGGATCGAACCAGTGGAACGACTCGGCGGCGACCACGACGTCGAACGCCCCGGCGTGGAAGGGCAACCGTTCGGCGACGCCGCGCACCACCGGCACGTCCAGCCGCGAGGCGAGCTGCCCCAGGATCTCCGACGAGCGGTCGAGCGCGACCACCTCGTGACCCGCCTGGAGAAGTGCTCCCGTCATCTGCCCGGAGCCGGCGCCGACCTCGAGGACGCGTACGGGTGTTTCTCCGACGAGCCACCGGACCGCCCGCTCGGGATAGGAGGGCCGGGCGAGCGCGTAGTCGCTGGCGTACGCGTCGAACCCGCGCGTGCGCTCCCAGGACCTGTCCACAGGCCGAGGCTACCAAGTGGCTCCTGTCGGTCCGGGTACTCTGCAGGGCGTGCCTGACCCCTTTTCCTCGCTGGTCGCGATGGACGGTGTGCCGTCTGCCTTCGCCGCTACCCGCGACGGCATCGACTCCCTGCTCCGTGACCGCGGCCTTCGCCGCAGCACTCCCGAGATGACGGCCGACTCGCTCCTGCTCGGTGCCGCGTCGAGCGCCGCCATCGAGGGCGCGCCGTACGATCCCGACGGGCTGCGGGCCGGCGAGGCGGACCCGCTCGCTCTGGCGGTGGCGCGGATGACGACCGAGCTTCTCGGTCTGGTGCCCACCTGGAACACCGCGCCCCTGCAGGCGATCGCGCGTCTGCACGCGCTGGTAGCCCGCGGCCGGGTCGCCGACGACGAGCTGGGTCGACCGGTCTCGCCCGAGGGCGCGCGCCGTCTGGGGACCCTCGCACAGGCCGTCGTGGCGCCGACCCAGGCGCCCGGGCTGCTCGTCGCCGCGGTGGTCCACGCCGAGATCGCGACCGCCGGTGCCTTCGTCTCCGACAACAGGATCGTCGCGCGGGCGGCGGAGCGGCTGGTCCTCGTTGCGAAGGGCGTCGACCCTGCCAGCCTGACGGTGCCGGAGGCGGGGCACAGGCTGGCCGGAGCGGGATACGCGAAGCTTCTGGGCGAGTACGAGGAAGGCGGCACGGCCGGCGTCCACCGGTGGCTGCTGTACGCCGCGCAGGCCTACGCCGACGGGGCGGAGGCTGCCCCGGTCGAGCCCCCGAAGGGTCCGCGACGGCGGGGATGACCCGTCGCGGCGCCGTACGGCCGGAGCAGACAGCAGACAGCAGACGCGCCATCTGCTTGAGATGGCGCGTCTTCGGCTGGCCTTGACCTCGGCTACCAAGCGTCCTGAACTCCGTAGCACCACTCCGGGGCCTCGATGGGTTCTCCCGTGAGCGGTCTCCCTCTAGGACGGGATGATCGCCGCGTGGGTACCGAGTATCCGGTCTGCCGCTTTCCTGTCTCCTTTGTACCCGCTTCAGCGGGTTACGGCTACCCCTCCGGGGCGAGAGAATCCGACCAGGTCGGGTCGTCAGTCGGTCCGGCGCCTCTTGATCTGATGCAGAGCGACTCCTGCCGCGGCGGAGACGGCCGCGGCAGCCAGACCGGCCGCAGCGACCTTGCTGCCGGTCGAGTCGAGCGAGATACGGGTCTTCAGCGCCACCGGCTCGGCGAACTCGAGGATCGGCCAACCCTCCTCGACGGCGACGCGGCGCAAACCCTTGTCGGGATTGACCGCCGAGGGATGGCCGACCTCGACGAGCATGGGGATGTCCGTCTCGGAGTCGGAGTAGGCGTAGGAGTCGCTGAGGTCGTAGCCCTCGGCCTCGGCCAGCTCACGGATGGCGACGGCCTTGTTCTCGCCGTAGGCGTACATCCGGATCTCGCCGGTGTAGAGGCCTTCCTCCTCGACCAGCCGGGTCGCGATCACGCGGTCCGCACCGAGCAGGGCGCCGATCGGCTCGACCACCTCCGAGCCGGACGCGGACACGATCACGACGTCGCGCCCCGCCTGGTGGTGAGCACCGATCAGCTCGACCGCCTCCGCGTAGACCAGCGGGTCGACGACGGTGTGCAACGTCTCGGCGACCACCTGACGCACGGTCTCGACGTCCCACCCCTTGACGAGCTGGGTGAGATAGGCGCGCATCTTCTCCATCTGGGCCTGGTCGGCCCCCTGGAGTGCGAAGACGAACTGCGCGTAGGCGCTGCGTAGCGCCGATCGCCGGTTGATGAGCCCGGAGTCGTAGAAGTGCTTGGAGAACGCGAGCGTGCTCGACCGGGCGATGATCGTCTTGTCGAGGTCGAAGAACGCCGCTGAGCGCGTGCGCGCACGGGGCACGGGCGTCGCCTCGGACGTGGTCACCCGATCAGCATAGACAGCCGTTGGGACGAGCACCGACGAATAACTCCAGACAAGGGTGCGGCGACAACGCCCGTCCCCAGGGCGGCGGTGTCCACAGGCCGACGAGCGGTGCGTCCGTGACCGGGTGGCGGGACACACCCTTGGGGCATGCCTGCCTCGTACGCCACCGCGCCGTCACGACCCCTGCTGGTCACCGCTTCCGAGCAGATCCTCGACGCCGTCCTCCGGCTGTGCGCCGGAGCCGGTGTGGAGCCGGTCGTCTGCAGCGAGGTCGGCGCCGCGCGGTCGCTGTGGAGCACGGCCTCGGTGGTCGTGCTCGGCGACGACGTCCTCGGCCCCCGGGCGGCGCCGGCGCCCGAGCGACGCCCGGACGTCTGGGTGGTCGCCGTCGCCGATCCGCTGCCGGCCACCTGGAGCACCGCTCTCGCCGTGGGTGCCGAGGCGGTGCTCGTGCTCCCGCGCGACGACGACACGCTGGCCGAGGTGCTCGTCGACCGGGCAGACGGCGGTGCCGGTGATGCGCCCGTGCTCGCGTTCGTCGGCGGGTGCGGTGGCGCAGGTGCCTCGTCGCTCGCGGCCGCCGTCGCGCTGTGTGCCGCTGCTGACCGCAGGGGCGACGGTGGCGAGGTGCTCCTGGTCGACGGTGACCCCGTCGGAGGCGGTCTCGACCTGCTGCTCGGTGACGAGGACGCCGCCGGCCTTCGGTGGGGCGACCTCGCCTCGACCCACGGGCGGCTCAGCGGCGCGGCCTTGCGTCGATCGTTGCCCCGCTCGGGCGGGCTCGCCGTCCTGTCGTGGGAGCGCGGACTCACCGACCCGGCGCGCGACGAGGTCGTCCGGTCGGTGCTCACTGCGGTGCGGCGGGTGCACGACCTCGTGGTCGTCGACCTGCCCCGCCACCTCGATGACGCCGCTGCCGAGATCGTGACCCGTGCTGCCGTGCTGGTGGTCGTCGTCCCCGCCGATGTCCGCGCGGTCGGTGCGGCGACCGGCGTCGTGCGCCGCGTGTCGGCATGGGCGACCGACGTCCGGGTCGTGGTGCGACGGCGCCGTGGAGCCCTGCCCTCCGACGTCGTCGCCGACGCGCTCGATCTTCCCCTCCTCGCGACAGTCGGCGAGGACCCCCGCTTCCGGCGGGCGGTCGAGGAGGGAGTGGGGCCGGTCGCTCGCCACTCCTCGGTCCGCGCCGCCGCCCGTTCGGTCTGGGCGTCGCTCGGCCCGGAGATCGCCGCGTGAGGCCGACACGGGCAGGGGGCGAGCACGTCGTGCCCAGGGCCCCGGAGCGAGGTCTCGTCGTCGAGGTGCGGGACCGCATCGCCGCCGCCGGTGTGCGGCCTACGCCGGAGCGCGTGGCCGAGGCACTGCGCGTCGGAGGGCATGTCCACGGTGACACGACGGTCCTCGCTGTGGTCGACGCGCTTCACCGGGAGACGGTGGGTGCCGGACCTCTCGAGGGCCTCTTGCGCACCGTCGGGGTGACCGACGTCCTCGTGAACGGCCCCGAGGCGGTGTACGTCGATCGTGGTGCGGGCCTCGAGCGCACCGACGTCGTCTTCGAGGACGACGACGCGGTGCGGCGGCTGGCCCAGCGGCTCGCTGCTGCCGCAGGGCGTCGGCTGGACGACGCCTCGCCGTTCGTCGACGTACGGCTCCCGGACGGGACGCGTCTGCACGCCGTGCTCGCTCCCCTCGCCAGACCAGGCACCGCGCTGTCGCTGCGTGTGCCCGCGCGCGTCGCCTACTCCCTCGACGAGCTGGCCGAGCTGGGCGCCTTCGCCTCCGCCGTGGGCCGGGTGCTGCACGCGGTCGTCCGTCATCGGACCGCCTTCCTCGTCACCGGCGGCACCGGCACGGGCAAGACGACGCTCCTGTCGGCCATGCTCGGTGCGGTCGACCCGCTCGAACGCCTCGTGCTCGTGGAGGATGCGAGCGAGCTCCGGCCGGACCACCCCCACGTGGTTGCGCTCGAATCACGGCCGGCCAACGTCGAGGGCGCGGGGAGCGTCGTCCTCCGAGACCTCGTCCGCCAGGCACTGCGGATGCGCCCGGACCGTCTCGTCGTCGGGGAGGTGCGAGGCGCCGAGGTGGTCGACCTCCTCGGCGCGCTCAACACCGGTCACGAGGGAGGCTGCGGGACGCTCCACGCCAACACGTCGCGGGACGTGCCGGCACGGCTCGAGGCGTTGGCGATGGCGGCAGGGCTTCCTCGCGCCGCGCTCCACAGTCAGCTCGCGGCGGCGCTCGACCTCGTCGTCCATCTCGTCAGGGACAGCGGCGGTCGACGACGGGTCGCCGAGGTGGCCGTCTTCCGGCCGACGGCCGACCGCACGGTCGAGTGCACGGCCGCACTGACCGTGATCGGTCACGGGCGGGTCGAGGAGGGTCCCGGCCGTGACCGGTTGAGGGAGCTCCTCCCCAGCCTCGGCGAGCTCCGGACGGACGGTCTCGAGGGCATCGAGTGACGGCCGTGGCGGGATGGGACGTCGCAGGGGCGGCGTGCTTCGGGGCGGCGACGGTCCTGCTGGGCTGGGGGCCCGCGAGCAGCCGCCGCGTCTCCGCAGCCGTCACCTCGAGCAGGCGTCAACTCGTCTCCGCACCTGAGCGGCGATCGGCGAGAGCTGCCGCGACGCGACCTGCCCTCGTCGCGGCGGCGACCGTCGCCGTCCTCGCGACGACCGGTGTCACGCCTGCCGTCGTTGTCGTGGCCGGATGCATCGCGTGGCTGGTCGCGGGTCTGCGTGCCCGGTCGCGAGCCCGTCGCGATCGCCGGGCCACCCATACGGAGACAACCGCGGCCTGTGAGGCTCTGGGAGCCGAGCTCGCCGCCGGACTTCCGGCGGCGATGGCGATCGAACGGGTCGCCGGCGACTACCCGGTTCTCCGGGCGGTCGCCGCCCACGTGCGGCTGGGTGGCGACGCGGGCGCGGCGTTCCGAACGGCGGCGGAGCGTCCCGGCGCCGAGGGCCTCGCCGACGTGGCGGCGGCGTGGACGGTGAGCGCCCGCGCCGGCGGTGGCCTGGCGTCGGTCCTCGATCGTGTCGTCGACGACCTCCGCGCGCGCGACGACCTGGTGAGGGAGGTCGACGCGACGCTCGGGCCGCCCAGGGCGACCGCTCGACTCCTCGCCGTCCTCCCAG
>NZ_JARBCJ010000029.1:0-8728 GCF_028803055.1 Mumia sp. | reverse complement strand
TTCCTGCTCGGCGGTGGCGCAGGCTCGTGGTGCCTCGTGGCTGGTGTCGCACTCGCAGCCCTCGGGGTCCTGTGGGTCGAGCGGATCACCGACGGTGTCGCGCGATGAGCGTGGTCGCCGGTCTCCTCGCCTGGTGGGCGGTCTCACTGGCCTGCGACACCCCACGGACCGGGCGACTGCGCGCGTTGCCTCTTCAGACCGACGCCGGTTCCTCCGCGCGTGTCCGCCCGGGATGGGTGACGGCTCCCTGGTTCGCCGGGATGCTCGCGACCGCCGCGGTTCTCCTGGTGGTCGGGGGCACGCTCGGTCTCGTCGCCGGGGCGGTGACAGGGGGTGGCGTCACCTGGTGGATCCGGCGGCTGGAGCCCGCGGCCGTCCGCCGGCGACGCGAGGCGGAGATCGCGGCGCTGCCCGTGGCGCTGGACCTCGTGGTTGCCGCCATCGAGTCGGGACGGCCCTCGAACCACGCGCTCGAGCTGGTCGGCGGCGCGGTCGGAGGTCCACTGGGCGAGCGGCTGGCGGGCGTCGCGGTACGGCTCGAGATCGGCTCCGATCCGGTGACCGTCTGGCGCGAGCTCGTCGACGATCCGGTCCTGGCACCGCTCGCCCGCGCCTTCGCCCGAGCCTCACGCAGCGGCACGCCGGTCGGGCGCTCGCTCGTCCGCAGCGCCGACGACCTCCGGGCCTCCGCCGCCGCCCAGGCGCTGGAGAGAGCGCGGTCGGTCGGCGTCCGGACGGCCGCGCCGCTGGGGGCGTGCTTCCTGCCTGCGTTCCTGCTCCTCGGGGTCGTGCCGACGATCGTGTCGACCTTCACGTCGTTGCAGCTGTGACCCCGCTGCACGATGCCGCGTCCACAGCCCGGCGGCGTCCCCAGCCCGGTCACCGCCACGGGCCCGGCAGAGGTCGCGGACCCACCTTGAAGATGCGGCCAGATCGCGTCCGCGTCCGTGACACCCACTGAGGAGATCCCATGACATTCCTGAAGACCTTGCGTGCCCGTGCCGACGAGCGGGGCATGACCACCTCGGAGTACGCCGTCGGCACGGTCGGCGCATGCACCGTGGGCGGCGCCATCTACAGCATCGCGACCTCGGACTGGTTCAACGACTTCATCAAGAACGTCTTCGAGAAGGGCATCGAGCTCCTGCCGTTCATGTGAGGCAGCCGGGTGTGGGCCTGCGACTGGCGCAGGCCCGCACCTGGCCGACAGAGGGAGGACGACGAGTGCGGCTGGGCAGAGCAGACACCGAGGACCAGGGGATGGTCACCGCGGAGACGGCGATGATCCTGCCCTTCCTCGTGGCCCTGGCGTTCGCGCTGGTGTGGGCGACGACGATGGGGATCACCCAGGTGCGGCTGGTCGATGCCGCGCGAGAGGGCGCACGGATGGCGGCGCGAGGCGACGACTCGGACGCCGTCCGGGAGGGTGTCCGAGCCATGGCACCTCAGGGATCGGTCGTCGAGATTGACGAGGGCCGCGAGTCGACCACCGTGGTGACGGTGGCTCACGAGGCGCGGGTCGACCTCCCGATCGTGAGGGGATTCGCGCTGTCGCTGCAGGCGACCGCGGTGAGCGCCGACGAGGACGGCTCGTGATGGACCGGCAGCCGGCCGAGCGGGGGGCCGCGACGGTGTACGCCGCCGTCCTCGCCGTCGTGGCCACCACGGCATGCGCCGTGACGCTCCACGTTGCCGCCGTCGCGCGCCTTCAGCACCACGTCACCGCGAGCGCCGACCTCGCCGCGCTGGCCGCGAGCCAGGCGGTGCTCCGTGGCGACGACGGCTGCGAGGCGGCGCGCCGCGTCGCGTCCGCCAACCTGACGGTCCTGCACCGCTGCACCGTCGAGGAGGCGGTGGCCACCGTCGTCGTCGAGCGGTCGGCGCGTCTGTGGGGACGGTCGATCTCCGTCCACCGGACCGCTCGTGCCGCGCCGTCGGACTACCGCCCCGGGGGAGCGGAAGGGCCGTGACGGGGGTCCTCGGGCGGATACCCCTCCTGGGTCGTGCTCTCGTGCGGCGCCTCGACGCGACCTTCGTCGGCCGTCGGGGTCTCGTACGGGTCCGCCATCGTCGGATCCGCTGGAGCGTCGTACGCGGGGTCGTAGGCCCGCTCGCTCTCGGGGTCGTACGCCTGATCCCGTGGGGCGGCAGCGCTGTCGTCAGGGCGATCTCCAGGCACTCCGGCGGGACCCTGCGGGCTTCCCTGCGCCTGTTCCTTCTCCCGGCTGCGCTGCTCCTTGCGGAGCTGCCGGTTCTCCTTGCGCACGCGGTAGCCACGGCGGGCTCCCCGGACGACCAGCGCGAGCCCGACGACCGCGACGAGCATCGTCGCCGCACCGGCCCAGAACACGCCCATCCCGTCCGTCGCGACGTCCCAGCCGAGGACGTCCATCCTCACGGGGTCGGTCGCCTCGATGGTCACGACGACGCCCACCAAGACGGCGAGCGCGAGCAGCAGCACTCCGACAGCGATCATCGGTCCCCCACCTTCCGATCGTGTCGCCACGATAACCGCATCCGGGGGGTTCGACCGGGATCCCGCGCCGTCCGGTCACCCGGAGCGTGTGCCTCCGACCGGCTGGGCCGCGTCGTCGTGCCCGGGTGCGCCGGCGAGAAGCGCGTCGAGAAGCACCACGGCGCCCCGCTTGGAGAGGGGGTTGTTGCCGTTCCCGCACTTCGGCGACTGCACGCACGACGGGCACCCTGTGTCGCAGGCGCACGAGGCGATCGCGTCACGTGTCGTCGCGAGCCACGTGCGAGCCATGTCGTACCCGCGACGGGCGAAGCCGGCCCCGCCCGGGATCCCGTCGTGGACGAAGACCGTGAGCATGCCGGTGTCGGGGTGCAGGGCGGTCGACACGCCGCCGATGTCCCACCGGTCGCACGTCGCGAGGAGCGGCAGCAGGCCGATCGACGCATGCTCGGCGGCGTGGGCCGCCCCGGGGACGTCGGCCGCGTCGAGGTCGAGGCTCTCGACGACGCGGCCGGGCAACGTCCACCAGACCGCGGTCGTCCGCAGCGTGTGCTCCGGGAGGTCGAGGGGGATCTCGGCGAGGATCTGGGCCGATCCCGACCGGCGTTTCACGTACGAGACGACTCGGCTGGTGACGTCGACGTCACCGAAGGCGACCGTGGCACGCTCCCACGGCACCGCCGCCCGCTCGGCGACGATCGCGATGTCGGTCACCGACCGTGCCGTGGTGGTGTGGTCGGGACGGTCCGGGCGGACGAGAGCGATCTGGTCGGCGGGCTCGTAGTGCTCGACGACGTAGGTCTCGCCCCGGTGCACGTAGACCGCGCCCTCGTGGACGGTGGAGTCGGCCCGTCCACCGTCGACCGTGCCGAGCACACGCCCTGTCGCGTCGTCGGCGATCTGGACGGCGGGGCCACCGACCGATCTGATGTCGACGAGGTCGGCGGCCCGCTCCCGGCGCGTCCAGAACCACCCCTGCGGCCGACGCCGGAGCCACCCGGCCTCGGCGAGCGCGTCGACACCCTCGGCTGCCCCCTCACCGAAGAGCTCGAGGTCGGCGACCGTCAGCGGCAGCTCCTGGGCGGCCGCAGCCAGGTGTGGGCCGATGACGTGCGGGTTGGACGGATCAAAGACGGTGCCTTCGACCGGCGCCCCGAGCAGCGCCTCCGGGTGGTGCACGAGATACGTGTCGAGCGGGTCGTCCCTCGCGATGAACACGCCCGCTGCCCGAGACCCGTCACGACCCGCCCGCCCGAACTGCTGCCGCAACGCCGCTCGGGTCCCGGGGAAGCCGGTCGTCACCACGGCGTCCAAGCCCGCGATGTCGATCCCCAGCTCGAGCGCGTTGGTGCTCGCGAGCCCCAGCAGGGCGCCGCTGCGGAGATCCCGCTCGATCGCCCTCCGCTCCTCAGGCAGGTAGCCGCCGCGATAGGTGGCGACCCGTTCGGCGAGCTCGGCATCCGCCTCGGCGAGCATCCGACGCGTCGACATCGCGACCGCCTCCGCGCCGCGTCGCGACCTGACGAAGGCCAGGGTGCGCACGCCCGCGGCCACGAGGTCCGCGAGCAGCCCCGCCGCCTCGACCGTCGCGGGGCGTCGCACCGGCGCGCCGTTCTCGCCGCCGGCAGACTCCACGAGCGGCGGCTCCCACAGGGCGTACGCGACCTCGCCGCGCGGGGCGGAGTCGTCGGTCACCGCCCGCACCGGCGCCCCGGCAAGCCGCGACGCCGACCGTGCCGGGTCGGCCACCGTCGCCGAGGCCAGCACGACGACGGGATTTGCGCCGTAGTGCGCCGCGATCCGGCGGAGCCGCCGCAGCACGTGCGACACGTGCGAGCCGAAGACGCCGCGATAGTGGTGGCACTCGTCGACCACGACGTACTGGAGGCCGGACAAGAACCGTGCCCACCGCGCGTGCGAGGGCAGCAGCGTGCGGTGCAGGAGGTCGGGGTTCGTGACGACATAGTTCGCGTGGTCCCGCGCCCACTTCCGCTCCTCGCGGGTGTTGTCTCCGTCCACCGCGGCGGCGCGGACCTCCTCCCACCCCGAGGTGATGCGGCACAGCCCCTGGAGCTGGTCGTGCGCCAACGCCTTCGTCGGCGCCAGATACAGGACAGTCGGACCCCTGCCCCGACGGAGGTCGGCCGCTCGCCCGGCCTCGAGAGCAGCCAGCGCCGGCAGCTGGTAGGCCGCCGACTTCCCCGACGCGGTCCCCGTCGCGACCACCACGTGATGCCCGGCGTGAGCCAGCTCGGCGGCCTCCGCCTGGTGTGCCCACAGCGTCTCGACGCCTACGGCGCGATAGCGCGCGCGCAGCGCGTCGCTCACCCACGACGGCCACGGCGCATAGACGGCGTCGCGCGCATCCTCGCGAGCGAGGTGCAGCAGACGACCGTCCGTGGCACCCGGCAGTCGCAGCAGGGTCTCGATCGGATCGGGCACATCCAAAGTCTCCCAAGGACGGCAAGCGGATCCGGCCTCATCGGGCCCGCAGCGTTCCCGCGGCAGGCCGTTTGCGCCGCCGGTCGCGTGATTGAATGTCGTCTGTCCCACCCGCCGATGTGCAGGAGCAGCCGTCGTGGACCTGTCGCTGGAGACCCGAGCGCTCGACGGCTTTCGTGTCGTCGACGTCGCGGGCGAGATCGACGTCTACACGGCACCGCGGCTGCGGGAGGCCCTGGCCGACCTCATCGAGGGCGGCCACCACCGTGTCATCGTCAACGTCGAGCAGGTCGACTTCCTCGACTCGACCGGCCTCGGTGTCCTCGTCGGGGGGCTCAAGCGGGTCCGCGCCCACGACGGCAGCCTCGATGTCGTCTGCACCCGCGAGCGTCTGCTCAAGATCTTCGAGATCACCGGGCTCGCCAAGGTGTTCGGGATCTACACCAGCGTCGACGACGCGATCGACGCCCACCGCGACGGGTCCTGACCCTCCTGCGGCCTCCGGATGCGGCGTCGCTGCGGACCCCGCAGACTTCTGGTCACAAATCGATGTGGCGTCACCCAAATGGTTGTGTCCTAGGTCACGTTGCTGGTTGTCTGTTCGGGCACGTCCGAGTCAGCGCACCCGTGCGCCGTGCCGAGGAAGGATCCGTATGACGTACGTTCCGCTGGCAGCATCCACAGATCTGTCCCTGACCGGGACAAATCTCACCCTCGTCGCGGCGGTCGCCGCGATTGCGGTCGTGTCTCTGGTGATGGCTGCCCTGTTCCGCAAGCAGGTTCTCGACGCCTCAGAAGGCACTCCGCGGATGCAAGAGATCGGCCGCGCGGTGCAAGAGGGCGCGTCGGCCTACCTTGCGCGACAGTTCAAGACCCTCGGGGTCTTCGTCGTCCTGGCGTTCCTCCTCCTCTTCATCCTCCCCGGCGACGCCGAGATCCGGGTCGGACGCTCCATCTTCTTCCTCGTCGGCGCTCTCTTCTCCGCGACCATCGGCTATCTGGGGATGTGGCTCGCCGTGCGGGCCAACATCCGCGGCGGGGCCGCGGCGCAGACCGAGGGCCGCGCCCCGGCGATGCGCATCGCCTTCCGTACCGGCGGCTTCGTGGGCATGTCCACCGTCGGACTCGGCCTGCTCGGCGCCTCGGTCGTCGTGCTCATCTACAAGGGCGACGCCCCGTCGGTGCTCGAGGGCTTCGGCTTCGGTGCCGCGCTCCTCGCGATGTTCATGCGAGTCGGCGGCGGCATCTTCACCAAGGCCGCCGACGTCGGCGCCGACCTCGTCGGCAAGGTCGAGCAGGGCATCCCTGAGGACGACCCGCGCAACGCCGCCACCATCGCCGACAACGTCGGCGACAACGTGGGAGACTGCGCCGGCATGGCCGCGGACCTCTTCGAGTCGTACGCGGTGACGCTGGTCGCCGCACTCATCCTCGGCTCGGTGACCTTCGGCGAGGAGGGCCTCGTCTACCCGCTGATCGTCCCGGCGATCGGTGCGCTGACCGCGATCCTCGGCGTCTTCCTCACCCGTCCCCGCGAGGGCGAGGGCGGTCTCACCACGATCAACCGCTCCTTCTACCTGTCGGCGATCGTCTCGGCCATCGGCTGCACCATCGCAGCGTTCCTCTACCTGCCGTCCAGCTCCGCCGATCTCACCGGCGCCGGCGGCGGCACGGCGATCGAGGGCTTCTTCGGACAGCTCGGTCTCGTCGAGGATCCGGGCAACTTCAACCCGCAGGTCGTCGCGATCGTCGCCGTCCTGATCGGCATCGTGCTCGCCTCGGTCATCCTGGCGCTCACCGGCTACTTCACCGGCACGGACCACCGCCCCGTCAAGGACGTCGCCAAGACGGCGCTCACCGGCCCGGCGACGGTCATCCTGTCCGGGTTCTCGCTCGGCCTCGAGTCGGCCGTCTACACCGCGCTCGTGATCGCCGCCGCCGTCTACGGCGCGTTCCTGCTCGGCGGCGGCGTCGTCCTGGTGTCGTTGTTCGCGGTGGCGCTCGCCGGCTGTGGCCTGCTGACCACGGTCGGCGTCATCGTCGCCATGGACACCTTCGGGCCGGTCAGCGACAACGCGCAGGGCATCGCAGAGATGTCGGGCGACGTCGACGAGAAGGGCGCTCAGATCCTCACCGAGCTGGACGCGGTCGGCAACACCACCAAGGCGATCACCAAGGGCATCGCGATCGCGACCGCTGTGCTGGCGGCGACGGCGCTGTTCGGGTCGTTCGCCGACATCGTCACGCGTGAGGCGAACGACCTCGCCGGGGTGACCGACGAGGGAGCCAGCGAGCTGCTCGGCCTGCTCGGGGTGCTCAACATCGCCGAGCCGAACAACCTGGTCGGACTCATCATCGGTGCGTCCGTGGTGTTCCTCTTCTCCGGACTCTCGATCGCCGCCGTCGGCCGCGCCGCCGGGGCGGTCGTCTACGAGGTGCGCCGTCAGTTCCGCGAGATCCCCGGCATCATGGAGGGCACGGGTCGCCCGGAGTACGGCCGCGTGGTCGACATCTGCACCCGCGACTCCCTGCGTGAGCTGGCGACACCCGGCGTCCTCGCGATCTTCGCCCCCATCACGGTCGGATTCGGTCTCGGGATCACCGCGCTCGGGTCCTACCTCGCCGGCGCTATCGCGGCGGGCACCCTGATGGCCGTCATGCTCGCCAACGCCGGCGGCTCGTGGGACAACGCCAAGAAGCTCGTCGAGGACGGCCACTACGGCGGCAAGGGGTCCGCGGCGCACGAGGCCACCGTGATCGGTGACACCGTCGGTGACCCGTTCAAGGACACCTCCGGTCCGTCGATCAACCCGCTCCTCAAGGTGATGAACCTCGTCGCGCTGCTCATCGCCCCGGCGATCGTCACGATGTCGTACGGCGATGACGCCAGCGACCCGCTGCGCTTCACGATCGCCGGCGTCTCCCTGGCGATCATCGTGGTGGCCGTGGTCGTGGCTCGGAACCGCACCACGGCGATCACCGACGACCCGGGCGCGGGTGACGACGGGTCCCACGGCGGCGGGCACGGCGGCGAGCCCGACGAGGTCACGCCCCCAGGCGTCGACTACGACCCGTCGAGCGACGAGGACCGCGAGCCACGCCGTGGTCCGGTGCCCGACGCGCCCGAGTGGGACCAGTCCGGCTACCAGGACCCGCGACCGGTCTAGTGCCCCTGCCCGGAGGGCCGTACCCCACGGGGGTGCGGCCCTCCGGCACGTCGGGGGGTCGCGCCTAGGGTGAGGCCATGCTCCGCGACTCCGACGCTGCTGCCCTGCGCGACGCCCTGCGTGCCGCCCCCTACACGGTCGACGGTGTCGCTGGTCTCCTCGGAGCCGACGCCCACCGTGCGCTCATGCGCAACGAGACGACACCCGGCCGGCGGGCGACCACCGACGGCTCCCCGCTGTCGACGCTCACGCGGCTGTTCGCCCTCCAGATGCCGGTCACGCTCGACGACGCCGAACGCGCTCTCCCCGGGCTCGTCGACCCGCTCACCGTCGCCGGGATCCTCGAGCGTTCCGTCGGTGAGGTCGCTGCGCGGGTCGACCTGAGGGCGTACGGGGACGAGGACCACGACTGGTGGGTGGTCTGCGATCTGACTCCCGGGCTCGACGGGAGCCCGCGCACGGTCGGGCCGGAGCACGTCCTGGGCATCAGCGAGGCCTCGTCCTCGCTGGCGCAGCTGACCGTCCGTACCCCTGTCGGCAGCGCGCTGGACCTGGGCACCGGTTGTGGCGTCCAGTCGCTCCACCTGGCGACCCACGCCGACCGCGTCGTCGGCACCGACGTGAACCCGCGCGCCCTGGCGATGGC
>NZ_JARBCJ010000299.1:0-2336 GCF_028803055.1 Mumia sp. | reverse complement strand
GGGTCGGTCGGCAGGGTCGCGAGCTGCTTGAGCAGTCGGGTCCGCAGCATCCGGGCGACGCCGAGGCTGGCTCCCGCGTGGATGACCGGCAGGTCCTCGCGGTCGGCGACGAAGAGGGTGCGGCGCATCGCGAGGACGCGCACCAGCGTCCGTCGCTCGTACATCGCCTCTCGCACGTCGGCGATGGTCAGGGACCCTGCGCGCGCGAGCACGGAGAGATAGACCGTCGCGGGGTCGGTCGCGTGGAGCACGAGCACGCCGCGCACGATCTCCTCGACCGTCGGTGTGGACCTCGACGGGCTCACACCCACCCGGTGGCCGACCATGAGGCGGTGACGTCGTTGCTCGTCGGTGATGCGCACCGGACCATCCTGGCGTGCCGCTCGGACGTTTCGGTTCGGGCTCGCGCCGCGGCGCTCGTACGCTGACGGCGTGACCATCCACTCCGAGCACCCGTTCCTGCCGCCCGAGGGCGAGCGGGATCCCGTCCGGCGGTTCCGCGGCCGGCTTCCGCAGGCGGTCACGGTGTGCACCGCGGGCGCCGGCCGGTCGCGTGCCGGGTTGACCGTCTCGTCCGTCGTCGTCGCCGAGGGGGACCCGGCTCACGTCCTCCTCCTGGTCGACGAGGACAGCGACCTCGCCGATGCGCTCGTGGTGGGTGCACCGTTCGTGGTCAACGTCGTGGGGGCGCGCGACCGGGCGCTCGCCGACCCCTTCGCCGGTACGGCGCCGGCCCCGGGCGGCCCGTTCAGGCTGGGAACGTGGACGGAGACGCCGTACGGTCCCGTGCTGGCGTCGGCGACCGCGTGGCTCGGCGCGAGAGTGGCGCGCGAGCCGCGTCAGGTGGGCTGGCCGCTGCTGGTCGAGGGAGTGGTGGAGACGGTCGAGATCGCCGACGACGCACCGGCGCTCGCCCATCTCCGGGGGCGGTACGTGGACCTCGGCGGGTGACCTGACAGTGCTTGTATAAGCGCTGTTAGACTTCCGGGATGACCACGAGCGGCTCCCCGGACGATCCCACCGACGTCGACTTCTGGCGGCCGCTGCGAACGCTCCGCGACGCGATGGAGGCCGAGCTCGCCGCGCTCTACCGCGACCGTGGCCTGACGGTCCGTCCGCGTCTGACCAAGCCGGTGATCACGCTCGCCCGCACCGGCCCGATGACGATCCGCGAGCTCGCGGACGCGCTCGAGGTGACGCACTCGGCCGCCAGCCAGACGGTCGGCGTCCTTCGCGGCGACGGTCTCGTCGAGACGACGCCCGGCCGCGATGCGCGGACGAGAGTCGTCACGCTGACCGCGCACGGTCGGGCGCTCGTCCCTCTCCTCGAAGCGGAGTGGCGGGCGACCGAGCAGGCGCTGCTCGACCTCGACAGCGAGATCCCGTACCCGTTCCTTGCGGTGGTGGCCGACCTGGCCGCCGCGTTGGAGCGACGCCCGTTCCGGGAGCGGGTGGAGGAGCACCTGTCGGTGATGGTCCCGGCGTGACGGCGGGGTCCCGGCTGCTCGACGTCCGGCCGCTGCGGACGAGCCGGCCGTTCGTGCGCCTCTGGTCCGGGAGCATGCTCGCCGCGCTCGGGGGACAGATGAGCCTGGTCGCGCTCCTCCAGCAGGTCTGGGACCTCACGGGCAGCGCAGTGCTGATGGGCACTCTCGGCCTGGCCCACGCCGTGCCGATGATCGTCCTGGGCCTGTACGGCGGTGCGCTCGCCGACGCGACCGACCGGCGACGCGTGGTGCTGACGACGACCGGTGGCAGTGCGGTGGTCGCGGTGCTGCTGGCCGTCCAGGCGGCGTCGTACGACCGGTCCCTGGCCCTCGTCCTCGGTCTGGTCGTGCTGCAGGCGGGGTTCAGCGCCCTGGGTGCCCCCGCCCGCCGGGCGATGGTGGCCAGGCTGCTCCCGCTCGACGAGGTGGGGGCCGGTGTCGCCCTCACCCACGTCGGCTTCCAGGTCTCGATGCTGGTGGGCCCCGCCCTCGGAGGGCTGCTGGTCGCGGTCGGTGGACCGGCGGGGTGCTTCCTCGTCCAGGCGGCTGTGCTCCTGGTGGCGTGGGGCGTCACCCGCGGGCTGCCTCCGGTGCCGCCGGGAGCTGGCGAGACCGGGGGAGCGGAGCGGCGGGCCGTACGCCGCGGTCTGCGGTACGTCGTGAGGTCGTCGGTCCTGCGCGGCGCGATGCTCACCGACGTGCTGGCCACGGTGCTGGTCATGCCGGTGTCGCTCTTCCCGGTCGTCGTCGACGCGCGGTTCGGGGGTGATCCCGCGGTGACGGGCCTGCTTCTCTCCGCCGTCGGTGCCGGTGGCATCCTCGGAGGTCTCGCGTCGGGGGTGGCGACCA
>NZ_JARBCJ010000298.1:0-2367 GCF_028803055.1 Mumia sp. | reverse complement strand
AGTAGATCAAGAGGGCGCGGTCACGACGCGGCCCCTCAGCGAAGGTCGTGGTCACGAGCGCCAGACCGGCCGGGGTGAGGAAGCCGGCCGCGACTCCGGTCACGAAGCGGGAGACCACAAGCATCCACCCGTCGACCGCCACACCTCCCAATCCGGAGAAGAGAAGGAAGACGACCAACCAGGTGAGGAAGGTCCGCCGGCGCCCGAGGACGTCGCTCGCGCGCCCCCCGAGCAGGACGAAACCGCCGTAGCCGAGGGCGTACGCGCTGACGACCCACTGCAGCCCGGTGGTCGACATGTCGAGGTCTGCCCGGATGGACGGCAGGGCGACAGCCGTCATCGACAGGTCGATCCCCTCGAGGAAGAGGGCGCCGCACAGGCCGGCCCGCATCGCCGCGGGGCGGGCGCGCGCCCGCGATCGAGAGGGTTGCGCGGCGGTGTGCTCGGTGGGGACGCGTTCGTGCATGACGTGCTCCTCGTGTGGTTACTTCTTGTCACTGAGCCCATCGTGAGGAACCATGAGGACTTATGGAAGAAGGCACTTCAGAAGAACCGACGCACTGCGACGACACCGTCCCGTACGACGCCTTCCAGTGGGACTCGCGCGAGGACTGCGAGGTCCGCCAGATCCTGGACCGGGTGGCCGACAAGTGGTCTCTTCTCGTGATCTCCCTGGTCGGCAACCAGACCATGCGGTTCACCGAGCTCCGGCGGGCCATCGACGGCATCAGCCAGCGGATGCTCACGGTGACGCTCCGGCACCTCGAGCGCGACGGGCTGGTCGAGCGGACGGTCCACCCGGTGGTGCCACCGCGAGTGGACTACACGCTGACGCCGCTGGGGTGCACCCTGCTCGAGACGATCCAGTCGCTGGTCCGGTGGACCGAGGAGCACCAGAGCGAGGTGGCGAGGGCTCGAATGTCGTACGACCGCGCCCGAGCGGGCGTAAAAGTTGCTCAGGCGGGTACCGCCAGCAAGACTTAACCTACGCGCGCGTAGGTTGAAACGCCCGCGCTCGCGCGAGACTGCCGTCGAACACGAGGACCTCCACATGTCAGTACGCACCGAGACCCCCCCGCTACACAACGAGGCCGGCTTCGGCGCCGAGGGCGCACCCCCCGGCAAGCCTGAGCAGATCATGCTCGGGATCTTCGTCGTGCTCCCGATCCTCGCCATCCTGGCCGCGGTGCCTGTCGCCTGGGGCGGCTGGCTCGGACCGCTCGACCTCGTCCTGCTGGCGGTCTTCTACGTGATCTCCACCCTCGGCGTCACCGTCGGCATGCACCGCCTCTTCACCCACAAGGCGTTCAAGCCCAATCGCGGGGTCAAGATCGCGCTGGGCGTGGCCGCCAGCCTGGCGATCCAGGGACCGATCACGCGCTGGGTCGCCGACCACCGCAAGCACCACAAGTTCTCCGACCGTGAGGGCGACCCGCACTCCCCGTGGCGCTACGGCGAGACGGTGCCCGCGCTCACCAAGGGCTTGGCCTACGCGCACCTGGGATGGATGTTCAACGCCGAGCAGACTCCTCAGCGCCAGTACGCGCCCGACCTCCTGAAGGACCGCGACATCGTCCGGCTGTCGAAGCTCTTTCCGATGTGGGTGCTGATCTCCCTCGCCCTGCCGCCCGTGATCGGTGGCCTGGCGACATGGTCCTGGCAGGGCGCGGCGACCGCGTTCTTCTGGGGCTCCCTCGTCCGGCTCTTCCTCGTCCACCACGTGACGTGGTCCATCAACTCCATCTGCCACACGGTCGGCGAGTCGCCGTTCAAGTCACGCGACCACTCCGGCAACGTGTGGTGGCTGGCGATCCCGTCGATGGGCGAGAGCTGGCACAACCTGCACCACGCCGACCCGACCTGCGCGCGCCACGGCGTGCTGCCCGGTCAGATCGACATCTCGGCCCGCGTCATCTGGCTCCTCGAGAAGGCGGGCTGGGTGCGCGACGTGCGGTGGCCCGTCCCGTCCCGGATCGAGGCCAAGCGCGTCGAGGCCACCGCGAGAGCCGCGGCCTGACCTCTCGAGCGCCGCGGACGCCCCACCGCGTCCGCGGTTAGCTGTCCCGCTTGGTCTGGTGGGTGCCGATGTCGGCCTCGGCGATCCCGATCACGAGTGCCGAGATGGCGCCGAAGATGGCGAGAGCCGTCCCGATCGGCTCCCACGGGTTGCTGTTGAGGGTGCCGCCCCGGACGAGCAGCAGGATGGTGGCCCCGGTGATCACGAACGCCGCCACCACGGCGACCACGAGACTCCACTTGGCCAGGGTGCTGAGATGCATGCGACGCGACCTCCTCAGAGGATTGGATGTCTCCTCCAGAGTCGACCTGCCGCGGCGATGCCGCAAGCAGAGCCCGCGCGGCCGAGGT
>NZ_JARBCJ010000297.1:0-2387 GCF_028803055.1 Mumia sp. | reverse complement strand
CGGGCGAAGACCAGGAACAGGTCCGCGATCGGGGCGTTGGTGATGAACCGCTTGTCGCCGTCGAGCACCCACGTGTCGCCCTCGCGGACGGCGCGGGTGCGCAGGCCGGCCGGGTTGGACCCCGCGCCGGGCTCGGTCAGCGCGAACGACGCCACCACCTCGCCCGAGGCGATGCGCTCGAGCCACTCCTCCTGCTGGGCGCGGGTGCCGAAGCCGACGAGCACCTGCCCGGCGATGCCGTTGTTGGTGCCGAACATCGACCGGAACGCGAGCGACGTGTATCCCAGCTCCATCGCCAGCTCGACCTCCTGGACGAGGTCGAGCCCGAGCCCGCCCCACTCCTGGTCGATGGCGTACCCGAACAGGCCCATCGCCTTCGCCTTGGCGAGCAGGTCGGCGGGGATCGCGTCCGCGTCGGCGATCTCTCGCTCGCGCGGCACGACGTCTCGGCGGACGAGCTGGCGCACCTGCTCGAGCATGTCCGCGAGCTCGTCTGGGCTCACCGTCGGGTTCATGGCGCGATCATGCCGGGTGGGCCGCACCGTGTCTCGTGAGGGTCAGCTCCAGGCGATCCGACGCCCGCTGACCGCGGTGGGCGTGAGCGAGATCCAGAGCACCCGGGCACCGTCCGCCCACGGCGACGCACGGTTCGGCCCCCACAGGTCGTTGAGGACCTTGGGGTCGGTCTCGTGCTGACCGATGCCGGTGAGCAGGACCGACCACCCGGTCTGGTTGGCGCCGTCGATCGTGTCGACCTCGAAGGCGATCGGCGTGTCGGTGACGGCCTGGGCGACCGCGCCGTACGGCGTGGTGCGGAACAGGATCCGGTGCTCGTGGACCATGAAGTTCACCGGGAAGATCTGCGGCGACCCCTCGGCCACGAACCCGATCCGGCCGACCTCCTGGGTGCCGACGAGCTCCCAGCACTCGCTCTCCGACAGCTGCATGAGACGGCGGTTCGGCCCTGTCTCCCCCAACGTGCTCATCGTGTCCCTCTCCGTCAGCTCGGGCGCGTGTCAGGCGCGTTGCGTGCGGTCATCGCCGGATCGCGCACGACGACGTCACCGAGGACCTCGTCGATCGTCTTGAGCACCTCGGCATCGAGGCGCACACCGCTCGCCTTGACGTTGTCGGTGACCTGCTCCGGTCGCGAGGCGCCGATGATCGCCGCGGCGACGTTCGGGTTCTGCAGGACCCACGCGACCGCGAGCTGCGCCATCGACAGCCCGAGGTCGTCGGCGATCGGCTCGAGCCGCGCGACGCGCTCGAGCACATCGTCCTGGAGGAAGCGAGCGACCATGTCGGCCCCGCCCTTGGTGTCGGTGGCGCGCGAGCCCTCGGGCGCCGGCTGACCGGGCTTGTACTTGCCGGTGAGCACGCCCTGCGCGATGGGGGACCACACGATCTGGCTGATCCCGAGCTCCTCGCTCGTCGGCACGACCTCGCCCTCGATGACCCGCCACAGCATCGAGTACTGCGGCTGGCTCGAGATCAGCTGGACGCCCAGGTCCTGCGCGAGCGCGTGCCCGGCGCGGATCTGGTCGGCTGTCCACTCGGAGACACCGATGTAGAGCGCCTTGCCGGAGCGTACGACGTCGGCGAAGGCCTGCATCGTCTCCTCGAGCGGCGTCTCCACGTCGTAGCGGTGCGCCTGGTAGAGGTCGACGTAGTCGGTCTGCAGACGGCGCAGCGACGCGTCGATCGACTCGCGGATGTGCTTGCGGGACAAGCCCGAGTCGTTGTGCCCCCGCGGACCGGTCGGCCAGTAGACCTTCGTGAAGATCTCCAGCGACTCGCGCCGCTCGCCCTTGAGCGCGTCGCCGAGCACCTCCTCCGCGACGGTGTTGGCGTAGACGTCGGCGGTGTCGAAGGTCGTGATGCCCTCGTCGAGGGCCTGGCGCACGCATGCCTGCGCGACGTCGGCCTCCACCTGGGAGCCGTGGGTGAGCCAGTTGCCGTACGCGATCTCGCTGATCTTGAGGCCGCTGTTGCCGAGGTAACGGAAGTCCATGTCACCCACGTTAGTGCGAGGTGCCCGACAGGGTCGGTCAGCGACCGCTGAGCAGGGCAGGATGACCCCGTGACGACGACGTACGAGGACGTGCCCGAGGACACGACGACCGGCACCGCCCGGTGGACGACGCGGGTCGTCCTCATCGCCCTGTTCCTCTTCGTCGTCGCGGGAGCGGCGGGTCTGCTCGGCGTCCGCAACCTCACCGCGACCGCCGAGGACGGTGGATTCACGCTCTCGGTGAACTATCCGCGACTCGCGCGCGCCGGACTCGACACCCCGCTCTCGATCACCGTGTCGAACCCCGACGGCGTCGGTGAGGAGGTCGTGGTGGGGATCTCCCAGGAGTACCTCGAGATCTTCGAGACCCAGGGCA
>NZ_JARBCJ010000296.1:0-2407 GCF_028803055.1 Mumia sp. | reverse complement strand
AGATGATGTACATGACGCCGAGGCGGCGGGCGGTCGCGTAGCGGTTGCCCCGGCCGGCCGAACGCAGCAGCCACGCCGCCAGGTCGGTGCCACGCTTCTTGCCGCGGACGGTCCGTGCGTTGGTCGTCCAGTCGATCGCCCGCCCGTCGTGGTGCTCGCTGGTCGCCGTCGAGCAGTCCCGAGCTCCCGACCACCTGGTCACGGGCCAGGTGCGGACGAGGAGCGCGCCCAGGCGGGACGTCCCCTTGTGCGGCTTCGCGCAGCTGATCGGTCCCACGTACGGCGCGCCCGCCTCGATCGCGGCCGGAAGGCCGGACGGAGTCGGTGGCGCCTTCGCGGAGGCCGGTGCGATCAGGGCGAGAGCGAGGACGGACGGCACCACCAGCAAGGTCGCTGCGCGCCCGAGTTGCGTACGAGACATGACTTCCCCCAGGTGTCCACCCGACGCATCGGCAGGCTCGCCGACTTCCCCACGCCCGGTGGCACCGTGCCCACGCTACGTATCTCGGCAGAGGATGCATCTCGAACGTGGAGGTGCTCGATCTAGGCCGCTGGAGCGAGATCGCAAACGAGAGCACCTACGGCGTAGGTATCACTTAGTCGAATATGTGATACTTAGTGCCATGGAGGTCTCAGATCGCGGGTGGCCGTCGGTTTCTCTCGAACGGCGACGGTGGCGAACAAATCCCGATCTTCGCAGCACCGACGGCCGCCGTCCCAGCCGAGCGGATCGGATGCTCGATCACGTCGAGACCGAGATTCCAGCACGGATCGGCGCGCTGTCCCCACCGCTCACGGCGGACACGGCCGCCCTGTGCGAGGCCGCTGGCCAAGGAGTCGTGTCACTCGACGCTGGCCCGGGCCGTTACCTCTCGTCCCTCGCGGAGTTCCTCACGCGGACGGAGTCGGTGGCCTCGTCGCGGATCGAGCGTGTGTACGCCGACCTCGACGATCTCGCGCGCGCCAGCCTCGGCGAGGAGTCGACGAGGAGCGCGACGAGTACGCTCGCCGCCACCCTGGCGCTGCGTGAGCTCACGGAGTCGTGCGATGACGGCGCCCCGCTGTCCGAAGGTGCGATCCTGTCCGCGCATGCGGCGCTGCTTGCCGATGATCTCCTCGAACACCGCGCGGCCGGAAGCTATCGTACGCAGCAGAACTGGATCGGCGGCAGCGACTTCACCCCCCGCAACGCTGCGCACGTACCGCCCCCTCCGGAGGTTGTCCAGGACCTGATGTCCGACCTGGTCGACTTCGCCAACCGCGACGACCTCAGCCCCGTCGCCCAGGCCGCGGTCGCGCATGGACAGTTCGAGGCGATCCATCCGTTCAACGACGGCAACGGCCGAATCGGCCGCGGTCTCATCAGCGCCGTGTTCCGCCGTCGCGGGACGACGCGTCGCACGGTCGTGCCGATCGCCGCGGTGATGCTCGCGGACGTGGACACGTACTTCGACAGGTTGGCGGACTATCGCGCGGGTGACGTGGAACCGCTCGTCCGGTACGTCGCCTCGGCTGCCATGACGGCAACCGAGGCCGCGGAAGCATCCGCAGAGCGGTTGGCGGCACTGCCCTCTCTCTGGGAGGAGCGCGTCGGAACCCGACGCGGCTCCGCCGCACAGACACTCGTCGGAACGCTGCTCGAGCATCCGATCGTCGACATCGCAGCCGTCGAGGCGATCACGGGGGCGTCACGTGCGAGGTCGTACGACGCGATCGACGCCGTGGAGGACGCAGGCATCCTGCACGAGATCACCGGCCGGTCCCGCAACCGGATCTGGGTCGCTGCCGATGTGATGGACGAGATCGCTGCCCTCGAGGAACGGATCGGGGTTCGCACGCGGCCGTCGGCGCGCTGGCGTTGAACCGAGGACCTACGGTTCCGCGGGTACTGCGCACGAGGGGTGCACCGTCGCCGTCCGTGTCGAGACCGGTCCTGTCCTCGATCACGCGTGGGTGCCGAAGCCGCGGCGCCAGTAGGTGAGCGAGCGGGGGTGCGTCGTGCCGGTCTCGGCCACCGAGACGTGCCCCAGGGACGAGGACGTTGCCGCCCAGGCGCGATCCCAGCCGTACGCGGGTCAGCAGCGACGAACGCGCGTCGAGCGAGACCAGCATCATCGGCGGCTCCATCGACAACGACATGAACGCGCTGACGGTCGTGCCGTGGGGGACGCCGTCCTCGAGCACCGTCACGACGGACACCGCGGCCGCGACGTGGGACATCGCGGCGCGGAAGGCGTTCTGGACGTCATCGACGGCTGGTGCCGCGAGATGGTCCGCTGGTGCCATCGTCACGCCAGCAGTCCCCGCTGACGGAGGATCGGCGTCACGCCCTCGGCGAACCAGTACGCCTCCTCGACGTGCGGGTAGCCCGACAGCACGAACTCGTCGATCCCCAGGGCGGCGTACT
>NZ_JARBCJ010000295.1:0-2426 GCF_028803055.1 Mumia sp. | reverse complement strand
GTACGGCCCCGTCCGTCGAGGGTGGATGAAGGGCAGGTCGCCGCCGCCTGGCTCGTTCGGCGTCAGTCCGGCTCGCCGCCGCGTGCGCCCTCACGTCGTGCGACAGCGCGCCGGTTCGCGAGTCCGTCGGTCGCGGCGAGGACGGCGAGGCAGACGATCCAGACGCTCATGGCCACGATCTGGAACCGCTGGGCGACCCCTGACTCCCACGAGGAGGGGTCCAGCAGGGCGAATCCTCCGAAGAGCAGGATTCCTACGATGCCGCCGATCCAGAACGTGAGCCAGGCGGCGCGGCGAACCCAGTGGCGACGGTCTGCAACCGCAAGGGCCACCGCGACGGCGCCGAGGAACAAGGCGGCGGCGGAGACCACGCTGGCTCCGTCGTGGACGAGGCGCTGGAGCTCGTCGACGGTGCTCTTACAGACGGCGTCCGTGTCGCACGGCAGAGGGACGACGGCCGCGACGATGCTCCCGACCGCGAAGACCGCGGTGAGCCACAGGGCGGCCCGACGCCAGCGTCCTGGCGGCAGGGCCGCGCGGATACCGGGGAGCAGGACAAGGACGAGCACGCCGCAGATCACGTCGGTGATCCGGATGAGGTCGGCCATCGGCGTTCCGGAGGCGGCGAGGTCGCTCACGACCGTGAACCAGTCGTGGTTCTGGGAGAAGATCGCGTCGAACAGAAAGTTCGAGTAGAGGAAACCCGCGACGACGCCGATCCCGACCAGCAGGATGCGCTCGCCCCTCACGCCGGGAGCCTCGTCCTCGTCGTCACGGTGGGCTGCCGGGCGTGCGTCGCGAAGTCGCGGGCGCGGTGGCTCGACAAGGCCAGGATCACCAGGATGTTGACCCCGACGGTGGGCAGATGTGTGAGGGCGAACTGGTCGGGGCGGCCGTCGGCCCCCAGGAACGCCACGATGGTCACCACGACGCAGATCGACATCAGCAGGAGACGGGCCGTGTTGCTGCCACGCAGCACGCCGACGGCGAGGGCGAGGTCGACGAGGCCCGAGACCGCGAGGACTGTGCTGACAGGCAGCACGACTCCACGCACGTCGCGCGTCGCGATGTCGGTGCCGAGCAGATCGAGACCGGCCGACACCGACGCGGGAGAGACCAGCAGCAGCACGAACAGCACGACGTAGCTGATCGAGCGTGCTGCGGCCACACCCGCGCCGAACACGGTCGGAGCTGGGAGGCGGCGGCGGCTGTCGGTGTGGGTCGGCAGATCCTGGTCGACGACCTCCACGCGACTGACGTCGACCACCGGCAGGTCGCCGTCGGTCTCGACCACGTCACCGCCTCCGTTGCGGGAGTGGTAGCCGCTGGAGAAGTGGTCGATGACCGAGACGTCGACCGCGGGGACGGCGCGCGTCACACTCGAGACGACGAAGTCGCGCTCGACGTCGACGTGGGCGTCGATCTTGTGCGTCACCTGGAGCGTGAACGTCGACAACCCCACCCTCCGGTCGTACGTCGCGGCGGCCAGCCAGTCCACCGCGAACCCGCCGGGAAGCATCCACCCCTCCGGGCACCGCCAGAACCTCACGTGGTGCCGTCGCGACGGGCTTCCCGCGACCTCCCTCTCGTAGGCGAAGTCCTGCTGGCGGTCGAAGAGGACCAACGGGCTCACCGGAGCCTCGGGATAGCTGCGCCGACTCAGGGTCGAGGTGACGATACGGCGGCCCGCGCGGAAGTCGAGATCGTCGGCGCGGACCCACTCGGCGGTCGACATCACCTTGTGCAGCTGTGCCTCGCGCCCGCGCCAGGCGAGGTTGACCGGGTCTCCGATCCGGCCGTCACTGGTGCGGGCCTGCCCGATGAAGTAGTCCGGCAGATAGATGTGCGTGAAGATCCGGTGCAGTCGCGGAAGCAGGAGATAGGCGACGAACACCCAGAACACGACCAGCAGCAGAGTCTGCCCCGGCCGTACACCGTCCACGAGCAGCAGGTACGCGAACCACCCGGCGGCAACCGCCGAGAAGGCGAGGAACATCCCGTCCAACGCATCCATGACGGAGGTACGGCGGAATAGTCGAGGCGTCCTCCCCATGGGGCCAGTGTCGTCCAGGAACCGTGCCGCCGCCCGTGAAGTCCGCTACCTTCACGGGGTGATATGGGGCCTTCTGGGAGCATTCGGTGCGTCGGCCTGCTACGGCGTTGCCTCGGTGCTGCAGGCGCTCGCGGCGCGCCGTACGGAGGCCGCTGCAGGGCTCGACCCTCGGCTCCTCCTACGCCTCGCCAGGTCCTGGCGCTATCTCCTCGGCGTCGGGCTCGACGGGCTCGGGTGGCTGCTCTCGCTGGTCGCCGTCCTGTCGCTCCCGCTCTTCGTGGTCCAGTCGATCGTCGCCAGCTTCCTCGCGGTCACCGCTGTCCTGGGCGCGATCGTGCTGCACATGCCGCTGAACCGCACCGACAAGGTGGCG
>NZ_JARBCJ010000294.1:0-2432 GCF_028803055.1 Mumia sp. | reverse complement strand
CCTGCACGGTGGTCGCGGAGCTGCGACGCCCGATCCTGCTCCCGGCCACGGTTCAGTTCGGCTCGGCCTCCGACGGCGACCGCCTACTGCTCGGCATCACCGGGCACGCGCGGGAGGACAAGCCCGCTCCCACACATCTCGTCGCCCGGATCGATCCGCGCTGACCGTGTCCCAGGGACGGTGACGGCGGAGTCACCGTCCCGGGGCGGTCAGGCCTGCGGACGCGGCTCGATCGGACGGATCAAGCCCTCCTGGGCCACCGACGCCACGAGTGCGCCGTCCTCGGCGAAGATGTTGGCGGTCGCGAACCCTCGTGCGCCGATCGCCGACGGCGACACCTGGTCGTACAGCATCCACTGGTCGGCACGGACCGGGCGGTGGAACCACACGGCGTGGTCGAGCGAGGCGGGCTGGATCCGCGGCGACCCGACCGTCAGCCCGTGGACCACCAACGAGCTGCCCAGGAGCGTGAGGTCGCTGATGTAAGTCAGCACGCACGCGTTGAGGACCGGGTCGTCCGGAAGGTCTCCGGCGGCACGCAGCCACAGCCGTTGGATCGAGGGCGCGAGCCCACGAGCCGGGTCGTCGGCCGCACGGTTGTCGCCGACGTAGCGGACCTCGAGCGCCGACCACTCGGCGCGCCAGTGCTCGGCTGCCCGCGGGTCGACGAACTCGAGCACCTCCGAGAGCACCGGCGTCGACTCGACGGGTGGGACCTCCGGGATCGCGTTCTGGTGCTCGTAGCCGTCCTCGCGCCGGTGGAACGACGCGGTCATGTAGAAGATGACCTTGCCGTGCTGGCGCGCGGAGACCCGCCGGGTGGAGAACGATCCCCCGTCACGGATGCGCTCGACGTCGTAGATGATCGGCACGCTCGGGTCGCCGCCGAGGAGGAAGTAGACGTGGAGCGAGTGGACCGGGCGGTCCTCGGGGACGCTGTGCGACGCGGCCATCAGCGCCTGCGCAGCGACCTGTCCGCCAAACACCCGGGTCAGCGTGCTGTCTGCGGGGTGGGTGCCGCGGTACAGGTCTTCCTCGAGCCTCTCGAGGTCGAGGAGGTCCACGAGCTGTTCGATGGTTGCTGGCACGGACGTCATCGTCTCACGGCGCACCGGCCGTCGGAGGCCGGTGTAGGCGGGGACGCCTCGGGTGTGACCGACTACTCTCCGGAGCTCGACTCGGGCCGGTCGAGCTGCGCGAGGAACTCCTCGAACTGCTCACCGATCTCGTCGCCCGTCGGCAGCTCGGACTCGTCGGCCACGAGCGGCTCCACCGCGGATCGGTTCATCTGGTCGTACTGGCGCTCCAGCCCGGCAAGCACGTCGCCGCCGTCCTGCTCCTCCACCTGCTTGTGGATGTCGGCGACGGCCTCGGCCTGCTGCAGCCTGAGCTCCTCGAGGTCGAACGTCAGACCCGTGCCGCTGATGACGGCCTCCAGCAGCGCGACCGACGCGCTCGGGTATTCCACCTGGGCGACGTACTGCGGGACGTGGGCGACGTAGCCGATCGCATCGTGGCCCCACTCGCCGAGCCGCAGCTCGAGCACCGACTGGATGCTCGCCGGGACGACGACCTGCGCTCGGAACAGGTTAGGCCTGTCGAGCAGCTCACGCCGGCTGGCGTGGTTGGTGATGACCGACGGACGGGTGTGCGGAACGCCCATCGGGATCGCCCCGAGACCGACGACGAGCTCGACGCCGTACTCCTCGATGAGCTCGTGGACCTCCTCGGCGAACTGTTCCCACCGGAAATCAGGCTCGGGACCGGTCAGGACGAGGAACGGCGCGCCGTGGTCGTCGTGGTGGAGCCTCAGCTCCAGGGACGGACGGTCGTAGTCGGTGTAGCGGTCGCGGTCGAAGACCATCGGAGGTCGCCGCGCGCGGTAGTCGAAGTAGTCGTCGAGGTCGAACTCGTGGAGCACCTCACCCTCGTCGCGGGACTCCAGGTGCTCGACGGCGATCCTCGGGGCCGAGCCGGCGTTGAGGAAGCCGTCGAACGCGTAGAGCATCGCGGGACGGACGCCCTCAGGCAGCCCCTCGAGCGCTTCCGAGCCGGGACGAGTCCTCCGCAGCCTGCTGAAAAGCCTTCGCATCACGACACCTCCCAACGTCGACCGGGCATGCCGCATTCCCCGGGGGCGGGCGGTCCGACGCGTCGCGGCGGGCCGGGGGCACACCATCAAGCCTACGTGGAGCGGCTCTCGACCCCTTCGCCGGCCGCCTCCGTCGCTGCCCGGCCGACCCGGCTGTGCCTGCGCCCATAGGCGAAGTAGACGACGAAACCGAGCGCCATCCAGATGAAGAACCGCACCCAGGTCTCGCCGACCAGGTTCAGCATCAGGTACACGCAGGCGATGACCGCGACGACGGCGACCGCGGTGGCGCCCGGGACGCGGAAGCCTCGATCGAGGTCCGGGCGGGTACGGCGCAGGA
>NZ_JARBCJ010000293.1:0-2472 GCF_028803055.1 Mumia sp. | reverse complement strand
CAGAAGTACGGCGGCTCGTCGGTGTCCGACGCCGCCAGCATCAAGCGCGTCGCGCAGCGCATCGTCGCCACCAAGAAGGCGGGCAACGACGTCGTCGTGGTCGTCTCCGCGATGGGCGACACGACCGACGAGCTCCTCGACCTCGCCCACGAGGTCTCGCCCCTGCCCGACGGCCGCGAGCTCGACATGCTGCTCACCGCGGGCGAGCGGATCTCGATGGCGCTGCTCGCGATGGCGATCGGCAACCTCGGTCAGCAGGCGCAGTCCTTCACGGGGTCCCAGGCCGGCGTGATCACCGACTCGGCGCACGGCAGGGCCAAGATCATCGACGTCACGCCCGGAAGGATCCGCCGGGCGATCGAGGAGGACGCCGTCGCGATCGTCGCGGGCTTCCAGGGCGTCTCGCACGACAGCAAGAACATCACGACCCTCGGCCGCGGCGGGTCCGACACCACCGCGGTCGCCCTCGCCGCCGCGCTCGAGGCGGACGTCTGCGAGATCTACACCGACGTCGACGGCATCTTCACCGCCGACCCGCGCATCGTCCCCGCAGCCCGCCGCATCCCGGTCATCTCGTACGAGGAGACGCTGGAGATGACGGCCAACGGCGCCAAGATCCTGCACCTGCGCTGCGTCGAGTACGCGCGCCGCAACAACATGCCCATCCACGTCCGCTCGTCCTTCTCCACCAAGCAGGGGACCTGGGTGGTCAGCGCGGAGCGGATGGCGGAGCTGTTGTCCACGGAACTCACGAACGAAGTCGATGGGGAGGCTCCCGTGATGGAGCAAGCGATCATCTCCGGCGTTGCGCACGATCGCAGCGAGGCCAAGATCACCGTCGTCGGGGTCCCCGACAAGGTGGGCGAGGCGGCGCGCATCTTCGAGGTGCTCGCGGAGGCGCAGATCAACCTGGACATGATCGTCCAGAACGTCTCCGCCGCCTCGACGGGCCTGACCGACATCTCCTTCACGCTCCCGCGCGCCGACGGTCAGACCGCGATGACGGCGCTGGCACGGCTCAAGGACGAGGTCGGCTACGCCCAGCTGCAGTACGACGACGGGGTCGGCAAGATCTCGCTCGTCGGCGCGGGGATGCGCACCAACCCCGGCATCTCGGCGCGGTTCTTCAAGGCGATCGCCGATGCCGGCGTCAACATCGAGATGATCTCGACCTCCGAGATCCGGATCTCGGTCGTCGTCAACGAGCAGCAGATCGACGACGCGGTCACCGCCGCGCACCGCGCGTTCGACCTGGACTCCCACGAGGTCGAGGCCGTCGTCTACGGCGGCACCGGTCGCTAGGCACGAGGAGCACACCACCATGGCCCACGGACTGAAGATCGGCGTCGTCGGCGCGACCGGCCAGGTCGGCGGCGTGATGCGCACGCTGCTCCAGGAGCGCGCGTTCCCGATCGACGAGATCCGCTTCTTCGCCTCGGCGCGCTCGGCGGGCACGACGCTGTCCTTCGCCGGACGCGACGTCGTCGTCGAGGACACCGCGACCGCCGACCCGACGGGCCTCGATGTGGCCGTGTTCTCGGCCGGTGCCACCATGTCGCGGGTCCAGGCCCCGCGCTTCGCCGCGGCCGGGGTGACGGTCATCGACAACTCGTCGGCCTGGCGCAAGGACCCCGAGGTGCCGCTGGTCGTCTCCGAGGTCAACCCGGAGGCCATCGACCAGGCGGTCAAGGGCATCATCGCCAACCCCAACTGCACCACGATGGCCGCGATGCCGGTGCTGAAGCCGCTGCACGACGAGGCGGGACTGGTGCGCCTCGTGGCCAGCACCTACCAGGCCGTGTCAGGCTCAGGGCTCGGTGGCGTCGAGGAGCTCGCGACGCAGGCCGAGAAGGTCGTCGCCGGTGCTCGCGCGCTGACCTACGACGGCTCGGCGCTGGACTTCCCCGAGCCGCAGAAGTACGTCGCTCCGATCGCGTTCAACGTGCTGCCGATGGCCGGCTCGGTCGTGGACGACGGCAGCGAGGAGACAGACGAGGAGCAGAAGCTGCGCAACGAGTCGCGCAAGATCCTCGGCCTCCCCGACCTGCGCGTGTCCGGCACGTGCGTGCGCGTGCCGGTCTTCACCGGGCACTCCCTGTCGCTCAACGTGGAGTTCGCCGACGCGATCACCCCCGACCGTGCGCGGGCACTTCTCGCCGAGGCGCCTGGGGTTCAGCTCGTCGACGTGCCGACACCGCTGCAGGCAGCCGGTGCCGACCCGAGCCTCGTCGGACGGATCCGCCAGGACTCCAGCGTCGACGGCGAGCGCGGTCTCGTGCTCTTCGTCAGCAACGACAACCTGCGCAAGGGTGCGGCGCTCAACACCATCCAGATCGCTGAGCTGATCGCGGCACGCTGACGTGCCGGTCGTCGTCCGGCCTCGCGACCCCAGGGACGTCGACGCGCTCGTGGCGGTGCTGGCGGTCGTGCACGAGCACGACCGCTATCCCATCGTCGGCGCGCACGTCGAGG
>NZ_JARBCJ010000292.1:0-2497 GCF_028803055.1 Mumia sp. | reverse complement strand
CGACCCACGCCACGGCCATGGCCACGATCACGATCGTGCCCCAGGGCTCGGCCATCTCGTAGGGGTCGGCCTCAGTGCCCGGCGTCGCGCCGATGGCGATGAAAACGGCAATCCCGAGGCTGCTCCAGAGCACTGCCGCCCGCGAGACCACCCGTGACTGCGCGAGCAGTGCCGCCCAGATCCAGCCGACGAAGGAAAAGCACCCGAAGCCCAGCACGAGGACGGCGAGCCAGAGGCTGTTCGCCACCTTCCACCGGGTCGACTGCTGAGCGAGAAGGATGTCACCCGCGTCCTGTGTCAAGGCTCTGCCCCTCCTCTTGGACGTGGTCGGTCTGCCAGTACTCCTCGGTGAAGGAGCTGGAGCTCGAGAGCGCGTCGAGGAGATCCTCGAGCACGGCCACCTGATCCAGGCACTCCGGACCGGTGAACCCGATCGTCTCGGCCGAGACCGTGCCGTCTCGCGCGACACGGACGCGAAGCTGTTTGCGTGGCGCCATCAGTCGCTCCTCACGTCCAGCACGAGGGTGATGGAGTCGTCGTCCACCGACTCCTCGGCGATGGACAGGCCGGCCGCCGGTGCTCGCTCCCGAATCTTGCGTACGACCTCGCGTTGAACGCACACGCCGTAGGCCGTGTCGAGGCCCGTGACGAGACCCAGGGCCTCCTCCTCGGTCCAGGTCTCGTCGAACCGGGCGACCCACAGGCCCTCGTCGTTGCGGTCCATCGACACGGCGCGCGCATCGAAGGACGCACGGATCTCGTCGGGGCTCGTCACGCTCACCGTCGCGTCCAGGTCGGCGAGTGCTGCGGCGACCAGGCTTCCGTCGCTCAGTCGTGACCGGACCGTCAGCTCCCTCGGCCCCAGGCCCCGCGGACCGTCGTCGATCGCTGCCTTGGCGGCGCCGACGGCCGCCATGGCAAGAGGGATCAGCAGGATCTCAAGACTCATGCGCGTCCGTCCTAGTAGTCGATCCGGCGTCCACCGGACTCGAAAGGTGCGGGAATCTCCGGGACGGGGCCGGGCGCGACGTCGGGCTCGCGTAGTGCGGTCTGCAGACTGGCCGAGACAGCGCGTCGGCCCGCCCACGAACGCATCGCGGCGACCGCCTCCCGCTGGGTGATGCTCAAGGGGACCGTCCGCTCCACCGCGAGTCTCAGATCGGCTCCCCGGATCGCGCGCTTCTGCGCGAACGCGTCGAAGAGGGACGCGATGACGGCCTCTTCGATCTCGGCACCCGAGAAGTCCTGTGTCGCGTCGACGAGATCGGCGACCAGCTGGTCGTCCGGCGTGAAGGAGGCGTGCGCGGGGGCGTTGCCGATGTGCTTGATCATCTGGAGCCGCCAGATCTCGTCGCGTTCGACCGGATCGGGAAGGTCGACGAAGAAGATCTCGTCGAACCTGCCCTTGCGGAGGAACTCGGGTGGCAGGGACTGGACGTCGTTGGCGGTCGCGATCACGAAGACCGGCGTGGACTTCTCCTGCATCCAGGTCAAGAACGTGCCGAACACCCGAGCCGACGTCCCGGAGTCACCTCCGCCGCCGGACACGCCGGCGAAGCCCTTCTCGATCTCGTCGATCCACAGAACGGCCGGTGCGGCAGCCTCGGCCGCTCGGATCGCGCTCCGGATGTTCTGCTCGCTCGAGCCGACGAGGCCGGCGAACACCTTGCCGATGTCCAGGCGGAGCAGGGGCATCCCCCAGGCGGAGGCCACGGCCTTCGCGGTGAGTGACTTGCCGCAGCCGGGCACGCCGGTGATGAGGACACCCTTCGGTGCAGGCACCCCGTACTCCTGGGCCTCGGCGAGCCAGGAGTCGGCGCGCCGCCCGAGCCAGCGCTTGAGGTTCTCCAGCCCGCCGACCTGCGTGAGATCGAGGTCGGACGGGACGTACTCGAGGACCCCGCTCCTGCGGACGGTCTGTCGCTTCTCCTGGATGACGACGTCGATGTCGCTGGCGTCGAGCTGTCCGTTGCTGGCCATGGCACGCGCGAACGCGCCCTCGGTCTCCAGCTCGGTGAGCCCGAGGGCCGCCTTGATCATCCGGTCCTTGTCGGGCTCGTCGAGGTTGACCTTGATCCTGCCGCCGTCGGCGTTGCTCGCGATGATGCTGTCGAGGATCGCGCGGATGTCGGCTTCTCCGGGGAGGGCAAAGTCGAGGACGTAGACGTCCTTCTCGAGCTCTGGAGGGATCCGCACCACGGGGGAGACCAGGATGAGCGACCGGGCGCTGGTGCCCTGCTGGAAGGCGGCCGCCACGTCACGCAGCCGGCGAACGATCGCTGGGTCGGCCGGCCGGTTCCCGTCACCCAGGTGCGCGTGGAGGTCGCGGAAGACGAAGACGGCGGGCTGGGTGTGCCGCTGGATCGACTCGAGAGCTCGGGCCGGCTCGGTCGTGTTGCCCTGTGCCGCCCCGTCCGGGTCAACGAGTCCGGTCGTGATGCTCCAGCCGAAGACCGGGCGGGCCTTGGGGAGCAGTCCCTCAGGTCCGACAGCCGCG
>NZ_JARBCJ010000291.1:0-2532 GCF_028803055.1 Mumia sp. | reverse complement strand
CTGAAACCGACCTGAAGTCTTCACCACGGGGACGGGGCGGACGGGGCGCGGCCGGTGAGCGCCCGCACCTCCTCGGACACCGCCTCCCAGCGCCGCTGGCGGATCGAGGCGAACAGCGACGCGTACGCGTAGGTCCACCACGGGTCCTCCCCGCTCGCGGCGAGCTCGGCACCGAACGTCGTCGGGGGGACGTCGACGTACGAGACCGGCGTGCCCCAGGCCCGCTCCGCAACCTCGGCCACCTCCGCCATGCCGAGCGCCACCGGCCCGGTCACGTCGTGGGAGCGCCCCGTCGGCGTCGTCGCCAACGCGGCCAGGCAACGCGCCACGTCCTCTCGCGAGACCAGGGACACCTGCGCGTCGCCAGCGGGAAGCCGCAGCTCGCCGGACGGTCTCGCTCGCGCGACGAGACCGGCGAAGAACTCGGTGAAGATCGACGCACGCACGACCGACAGCCCACAGCCCGTACGGGCGAGCAGCTCCTCCGTCGTGCCGTTGGTGTAGGCGTAGCAGAACGGCGAGGAGAGGTCGACGTCCAGACCGGAGAGATACACGACGTGCGCGACGTCCGACGCCACGATCGCCTCGACCACGTTGCGGTGGTGCGTCATCATCCGCGCCGCCTCGCCGTCGCTCGAGACGAAGACGAGCGTGTCGACGCCGACCAGCGCCGTCCGCAGGGAGTCGGGATCGTCGTAGTCAGCGTGGACGGACTGGACCTTCCCACCCCCGTCGTACGCCGGGGTGCGGGCGAGGGCGACCACCTCGTGCTCGGCGCTGCCCGCCAGGGCGCGCACCACCTGCACGCCGAGACGGCCGGTGGAGCCCGTCACCGCGATCCGCGAGCGGGTCGCGGTGCGGGGCGACATCAGCGCCGCGCCTCCTGACGAGCGACCTGACCGCGCCCGGTGAGGAGGTAGCCCACGAAGCCGATCGCCAGCGCGGCGACGACACCGAGGTTCGCGAACGCCCACTCGCCCTTCTTGCCGCCGAGCTGCAGCGGCTCCAGCAGGTAGCCCTGCCAGCCCAGCCAGTCGGCGTAGGTGTTCGTGACCATGCCCCAGCCGACGACGACCGCGAGCAGGAACCACGCCACGGTCGGCACGTTCCACGCGCCGTACCGTCCGCGCGGGTCGTAGAGGTCGCGGTCGGCGTAGTCGCGGCGGCGCAGCGCGATGTCGGCGACGAAGATCCCCGCCCAGGCCGCGATCGGCACGGCGAGCGTGATGAGGAAGCCCTGGAACGGGCCGAAGAAGTCGTCGGCGATCCACAGGAAGTAGATCGTCCCGACCACCATGATCGCGCCGTCGATCGCCGCCGCGACCCATCGCGGCGTCTTCAGGCCGAGCGTGAGCAGCGCGAGGCCCGAGGAGTAGATGTCGAGCACCGCACCGCCGACCAGCCCGGCCAGCGCGACGAGGAAGAACGGCACGAGGTACCAGGTCGGCAGCAGCGTCACGAGCGTGCCGATCGGGTCGGCGCCGAGCGCCGCGAACAGCGCGGGATCGGACCCGGCGAGCAGCAGGCCGTAGAGGACCAGGAAGACCGGCGCGATCGCCCCGCCGAGGGTCGTCCAGAGGACCACGCCGCCGGCCGAGGCCGTACGGGGCAGGTAGCGGGAGTAGTCGGCGCCGGAGTTCACCCAGCTGATCCCGAAGCCCGCGGTCGCGAAGATCGCCAGTCCGATCACCGCGGCGGCACCGCCCGACGGCAGCGAGGTCACGGCATCCCAGTCGATGTCGCCGAACGTGAGTGCGACGTAGCCGACGGTCAGCACCGCGGTCGCGATGGTGATCCACACCTGCAGCTTCATGATCGTGTCGAACCCGAGGATGCCCGCGCCGATGACCACGGCGGCGGTGAGGACGAAGCCGAGGATCCGGGCTCCGTCGCCGCCGCCCCACCCGAGCTCCTCGATGACCGAGGCGCTCGCCAACGCTGCGAGCGACACCAGCACCGTCTCCCAGCCGACGAGCAGCACGTACGAGACGGCGCTCGGCAGCGTGTTGCCGCGCACGCCGAACGCAGCGCGTGACAGCACCATCGTCGGGGCCGATCCGCGCTTGCCCGCGATCGAGACGACCCCGACCAGCAGGAACGAGAGCACCGTCCCGATCAGCCCGGCGAAGAGCGCCTGCCAGAACGAGACCCCGAAATCGAGGAAGTAGGCGCCGTACGCAACACCGAAGACCGAGATGTTGGCCGCGCACCACGGCCAGAACAGGGACCGTGGCGTGCCCTTGCGCTCGGACTCGTCGATGACGTTGATCCCGTTGGCCTCGATTGCGCTGGTCGGCGCACTGACCGGGGCGGCGGCCGGGAGGGGCTCGTGGCTTCTCGAGGGGGGTTCCATGGACATCAGTGCTCCTTCAGGAGTGTTGCGGCGAGGACTCGGCGGATCGTGGTGCCCAGACCGGTCGCCGCCTGCGCGGCGGCAGCCACCACGGCGTCGGGATCGGTGAGGACAGGGTGGTCACCGTGCTCGTCGAGCTCGGTGGTGGTGACGACGGAGATCCCGAGCAGCTCCATCCC
>NZ_JARBCJ010000290.1:0-2552 GCF_028803055.1 Mumia sp. | reverse complement strand
AGTGTGGCGGTGGTCGCGGCATCCGCCTCGGCGAGGAACGGCGGGACGAGCGAGAGCGCGGTGAGCGACACCGTCGTCCGTACGAACCACACGGCGGGGCGAGCGCTCCAGCGCAACAAGGCGGCGGCGATGACGACGCCGACGAGCGAGAAGAAGCCGGTCACCACCGAGATCCCGGCCAACGGGATCGCCTCGCCGTCCGACACCTCCAAGTCCACGCCTGCCGCACGGGCGAGCGCGGCGGCGAGGGTGGTGACGACGACCGCGGCGAGCGTGGCGAGCACGCCGACGCCGACGAGCCGCCTCATGCGTCCGCCTGCAGGCGGTCCGGCAGCCCGAGCAGCGGGAACTGGTCGGCGTGGAAGATGGTGATCTCGGTGACCTTCCCGCCGCTGATCCGCAGGACGTCGATGGTCAATGGCAGGTACGCGTTCTCGGTCTCCTGCCACAGGTAGGCGGCGAGCGCAGGCTGGCGGTTGACCGCGGTCGGCAGGGCGTGCAGCCCCGTCATGCTCTCGAAGCCGTCCTCGACCCAGTCGCTCAGCACGGCCTCGCGGCCGACGTGCAGGCCAGGCGTCGGCGGCATCGAGAACCTCACGTCGTCGCTGAGCATCGCGGCGAGCGCGTCGATGTCGACGTCCACGCTTGCCTCGGTGTAACGGCGCACCAGCTCGCGGGTCTCGGCGTCCTCCTCGCCGCCGGTCCAGTCCTGACGCTCGGCGGGCAGATGCTCCCGCATGCCGGCTCGGGCACGCTGCAAGGCGCTGTTGACGGAGTTGACCGAGTCTCCGAGGAGCTCAGCGACGTCCTTCGCCGGCCACCCGAGCACGTCACGCAGGATCAACACGGCCCGCGGACGCGGCGCGAGGTGCTGGACGGCCACGACGTACGCGAGCTCGATCGTCTCCCGCGAGACGGCGGCGTTCTCCGGCTCGTCTGCGTCGTCGGCTCGGATCTCGTCGAGCAGGCGGTCCGGGTACGGTTGCAACCACGGCACCTCCCCGCCGGTCGCCGGATCCGGGCGACGCTTGGCCAGCAGGTCCAGGGAGGCGTTGGTGGCGATGCGATAGAGCCACGCGCGGAAGGTCGAGCGGCCCTCGAACGTGTCCCGCCGCCGCCACGCGCGGAGGAACGTCTCCTGGACTGTGTCCTCCGCATCCTGGAACGACCCGAGCATCCGATAGCAGTGCACGTGCAGCTCACGGCGGTGCCGTTCCACCTGTCCCGAGAACGCCTGCTCGTCGAGCATGCCGAGACCGCTCCCGCCCAGATCGCCCATGTCGATCTCCTCCAGCCGCGTGTCCGTACTCATCGGTCATCCTTCCCTCTTTCGTGTCCCGTCGTACGTGTGACGGGGGAGGGCGGGATTAGTCATCACTCGACTCGGTCGGGGCAGGAGCGCCGCCTCGTGTCACAGCACGCGGTCACGCGGCGTCTCCATGACATGAACCTCGACATGAACGTGGTGCTGTGGATCGCCACCGGCCTGCTGGCCCTGGTCGCCGTGGTGGGTGGAGTCACGAAGACCTTCATCCCCAAGGAGAGGCTGGCTGCACAGCGCGGTGGTGAATGGACCGCTGATGCGAGCGTCGGCTTCGTCAAGACGCTCGGTGTCCTGGAGCTCCTGGCCGCCGTGGGGCTGATCGTTCCCGCCGTCGTCGGTATCGCGCCAGTGCTGGCCCCCGTCACTGCCGCCTGTTGGGTGGTGCTCATGGTCGGGGCGATGATCACTCATGGCCGGTTGGGGCAGCCAGCCCTCGTGGCACTCACTGGGTTCTATCTCGCGATTGCGGCCTTCATCGCATGGGGTCGCTTCGGCGACTATCCGCTCGTGAGCTGATCGGCGGCGTACGGCTCGTTCGTCGAGGAAGCCGTCCTGTCACAACGAGTGGTCGCACGGTGTCTTCGTGACATGAACCTCGACATGTGCGTGTCGCTGTGGATCGCCACAGGTCTGCTGGCTGTGGTCGTCTTCGTAGGTGGCGTCACCACGACCTTCGTGCCCAAGAAGCCCCATCGCGGTGGCCATCATCGGTGTCGCTCGCGGCCGGCTGGGTCAGTCGTGGGTCTGCGTGCTTGCGACGTGACAGGCTTTCTCCGTGAGCGCGACAGCAACCCTTCACCTCATGGTCGGGCTGCCTGGCGTCGGCAAGACCACGGTCGCTCGCGGCCTCGAAGACACTGCACGAGCCGTACGCCTCACCCCTGACGAATGGATGATCCCGCTGTTCGGTGACCCGGAGGCCGACGGAAAGCGCGACATCCTCGAAGGGCGGCTCCTCTGGACGGCCCACCAGGTCCTCCGCGCTGGGGCGTCGGTCGTCGTGGACTTCGGTTGCTGGGTGGCGGCTGAGCGATGGGCCGTACGTGCGATCGCCGAGCACGCGGACGCGCGGTTCGAGATGCACGTCGTCGACCTGCCGGACGCCGAGCGCCGCGCCCGGGCTGCACGTCGATGGGCGAGCGGCCGCGAGACGACCGTCGACCTGCAGAAGTCGGACCACGATCGGGCTCGGGCGCTCTTCGAGCGCCCGTCAGCGGACGAGCTCCAC
>NZ_JARBCJ010000028.1:0-22979 GCF_028803055.1 Mumia sp. | reverse complement strand
TACCTCTACATCCTCCCCGGGTTCGTCGTCCTCACGCTCTTCCTGCTGGCCCCGCTGGCATACGCCGTGTGGCTGTCGTTCTTCGCGTGGGACGGGCTCTCCCCCGGCACCTGGGTCGGCCTTCAGAACTACGCCGACGTGCTGACCGACCCGACGCTGCGCGCCCCGTTCGGGCACGCCCTCGTCCTCGTCGTGTTCTTCTCACTCGTCCCCGTCCTCCTCGGACTGCTCGCCGCGTCGCTTCTGATGCGGTCGACCGTCCGCGGCCGAGGCGTCTTCCAGGCGGTCGTGTTCGTGCCGCAGGTGATCGCCCTGACGGTCGTCGCGGTGGCGTGGAAGCGGATCCTCGCCCCCGACGGGCCGCTCAACGAGGCCCTCCGCGCGATCGGTCTCGACGGCCTCACCCGCGGCTGGCTGGGCGACCCCGACACCGCCCTCGTCGCCATCGGCGTCGTCGGGACGTGGCTCGGGACGGGACTGTGCACCGTGCTCTTCCTCGCGGGCCTCTCGCGGGTGCCGCGCTCGATCTACGACGCCGCCCGTCTCGACGGCGCCGGGTTCTTCCGCGAGACATTCGCGATCAGCCTGCCCTCGCTGCGCAACGAGCTCGCCGTCGCCCTGACGCTGACGATGGTCGCCGCGCTGCGGACGTTCGACCTCGTCTATCTCATGACCTCCGGCGGCCCGGGCGGCGCGAGCGCGGTCCCGGCGTACGAGGTCTACATGAAGTCGATGCGCCAGGGCGAGGTCGGCACCGGCGTCACGATCGCGCTGATCCTGGCGGCGTTCATCATGCTCCTCACCGTGCTGGTCAACCGGATCCCCGAGCGGGAGGAGCGATGAGCGAGCCTCGCCTCGAACGCAGCGTCACGATCGTCGTGCTCGCCCTCGGCACCGTGGTCGCGCTCTTCCCGATCGCGATGATCGTCGCGTCGGCGTTCGTCTCCGACAACCCCAACGAGACCGGGATCGTCTGGAGCAACCTCGCCACGGCGTGGGACGAGGGCCACTTCTCGACCTACATGCGTTCCAGCGTGATCGTCACCGTCTGCGTGGTGGTGCTGGCGACGGCGCTCTCGTGCCTGCTCGGCTACGCGTTCGGGACGATGCGGTTCCGCGGGTCCTCGGTGCTGTTCTACGTGCTGCTGCTCGGCCTGATGGTCCCCAACGAGGCCATCGTCGTCCCGCTCTACTACCAGCTCCGCGACCTCGGCCAGACCAACACCTACCAGGCGCTGATCTTCCCGCAGGTCGCTCAGTCGCTGGCCTTCGGCACGTTCTGGATGAGGGCCTACTTCCGCGGCACCTCGCGCGAGCTCGTCGAGTCGGCCCGGCTCGACGGCGCCGGCCACTTCCGGGTCTTCTGGTCGATCCTGCTGCCGATGGGCCGTCCGGCGATCATCACGATGGTCGTGCTGTTCTCGATGTGGACGTGGAACGAGTTCCTCCTGCCGCTGGTGATGATCCCCAGCAACGAGGACCTCCGGACGGCGCCGCTCGGGCTGACGTTCTTCAGCGGGCAGTACACCGGCTCGCCGTCGCTGCTCGCCGCGGCCGCGCTCATCGTGGCGCTGCCGATGCTCGTGCTCTTCCTGGTCGCGCAGCGGCACTTCATCCGCGGCATGACCGAGGGGGCGGTCAAGGGCTGACCCGCTCAGCCGCACGTCGACGATCGACCGAGAACCAGAGGGGGACTCATGATCCAGCGCACCACGAACACCATCGACTCCGGCGGTGCCGCACCACCACGATGGCGCAGGCTCGCCACGACGTCGGCAGCCGCGGCCTTGCTCGGCGCAGGGCTCGTCGCCGGCCCGGCCGCCGCGGCACCGGCGTCGTCCGGTCACGCCGACCGGCCCAGCACGGGGAGGCACTCGACGGCGACCGATCTCGACGTGCTCTTCGTGGGCGCCCACCCCGACGACGAGTCGGGACGGCTCTCGACCTTCGGCCAGTGGGGCGAGCAGTTCGGAAGTCGCGTCGGCGTCGTCACCATCACCCGCGGCGAGGGCGGTGGCAACGCGGTGGGTCCCGAGGAGGGCCCCGCGCTCGGCCTCATCCGCGAGCGTGAGGAGCGCGCTGCGGTGGGCACCGCCGGCGTCGAGGACGTGTTCAACCTCGACAAGGTCGACTTCTACTACTCGGTCAGCGCGCCGCTGCACCAGCAGGCGTGGGACGAGGAGGACACGCTCGAGCGACTGGTCCGGATCGTCCGTGAGACCCGTCCCGACGTCGTGGTGACGATGACCCCCGCCCCCACCCCGGGCAACCACGGCGGCCACCAGCAGGCCGCGCGGCTGGCCGCGGAGGCGTACGCCGTCGCCGGCGACCCGCGGCGCTTCCGCTCGCAGATCACGAAGGAGGGCCTGCGCGCGTACGCGCCGGACAAGCTCTTCCTGAACTCCGCCCGCGGCTCCGGCCCCGCCGGGTCGACGTGCCCTCGCGCGTTCACCCCGACCGACCCGACCGACGACGTGTACGGCGTGTGGGCCGGCGAGCGGTCGGCCAGCGGCAAGACCTGGGCGCTCGTCGAGCGCGAGGCGCAGCGCAAGTACGCCTCGCAGGGCTGGGCCGGGTTCCCCGACCCCAGCACCGACCCCCAGGCGATCGGGTGCGACTACTTCACCCAGGTCGCCTCGCGCGTGCCGTTCGCCCGAGGCGACCAGTCGGCCGCCGCGGCGTCCCCGGCAGCGATGCTCCACGGTGCGGTGCTCCAGGCTCCGCGCGGGCTTCCGCTCGGCACCGGACTCGAGCTCACTGGCGAGACGGTCGACCTCGTACCCGGGCAGAGCGTGACGCTCACCGCGCGCCTCACCGCTCCCCCGCGCGCCCGCCTGGTCCAGGCGACCGGCACCGTGGTCCTCCCCGAGGGGTGGCGCGGGACGCGGTCCGTCAGGTTCGGGACCGTGCCGCGCGGACGGACGGTCACCCGCCAGGTCACCGTCACGGCGCCGGCCGACGCCGCGCCCAACACCCGGGCGCTCATCGGGCTCGACGTCCGCTCCGGCTCACGGACGGGCTACACCAACCAGAAGCTGTCGGTGACCCCGGACGTGTCCGGGACCCAGCAGCTCCTCCCCCAGGTCGCAGAGTTCGAGGCCTGGGCGCCGACGGTGGGCCTCCCGCAGCTCCGTGGGCTGGTCGCGCCGGTCCTGACCCTGCCCAGCGGCGGAAGCCGTACGGTCGGGATCGACGTCACCAACCGCAGCGACACCCCGCAGTCCGGCACGGTGACCGTGGACCTGCCCGACGGCTTCGCGACGGCCGACGACACCGTCGCGTACGAGGACCTTGCGCCCGGGGCGACGCAGCGCGTCGAGATCGAGGTCACCAACACCGACGACACGCTCCCGACGTCCAACGAGGGCGGGGCCGGCGGTGACTACGCCTACACGATCACCACGACCAGCACCTCTGGCTCCTCCACCGCCACGGCGGCGCTCGAGCTGGTGCCGACGGCACAGGTCGGCGAGACGGCGGCGCCGACGCTCGACGGTACGGTCGCCCCCGGGGAGTACGCCTCGACGATCGACCTGTCGCGGCGGTGGGAGGGCGACGCCTGCACCTCGCCTGCCGACTGCAGCGCCACCGGCTACGTCACCCGTGCGGGCGACGACCTCTACGTCGCCGCCGAGGTGACCGACGACGTCAAGAGCGCCGTGCTCGCGGCGTCGGACTGCAAGCGTCACTGGCGCGTGGACTCGCTCGAGGTCGCGATCGACCCGACGGGGACGTCGGAGAACACCTCCACCACCTTCAAGATCGGGGCTCTCCCGTTCACCGCCGAGGGTCAGTCGTGCGCCGCCCGCGACGCCGACAACCGCCAGGGCCCGATCGGAGCGTTCCCGATGGCCGGGGAGGGCGGCTCGGACGAGACGACGCTCGACCCGGGCAACGTGGCGCCAGGGTTCGAGATGGCGTCAGCCGTGACCGCGCCCTACACGGGCTACGTCATCGAGATGAAGATCCCGCTGTCGGCGCTGCCGGCGACGGTCGACCCCGACCGCATGGGCTTCAACATGTTCGTCTACGACTCCGACACCCAGGACAAGGCGGGCCAGACGCGGCTCGGGTGGTCCACGTGGGGTGGCGTCCAGGGCGATCCCTACCGGTGGGGTCGCGTCGAGCTCGGCGGGGGCGCGCCGCCGCAGGTCGAGACCACGCCGCCGACGCTGGACTTCCCGGCGCTCGACAGCCTCGACTCGCCGCAGTCGGTCGAGCAGGCCGTACGCTCCGGCGTCGGGCTCTCCGGCCTGCCGACCCTCGACCCGAGGCGGACCGCCCGCGTGGTCCGGGCGGCGGTCCGGGGAGGTACGGCAGTGGTGACCGTGGACGTGCGGCAGCGGGGCACCGCGCACCTCTTCGCGGTGGCGGGCGCCGATGCTCGCGAGGTCGGCTCGACCGAGGTCGCGCTGCGGCCCGGACGACACCAGGTCCGCATCCCGGTGACGGCGCGGCCCACGTCGGTGCTCCTCGGGTTCGATCCTGACCGCTCCGAAGGCACTGCGAGCTCGTCGGTGAGGGTGCGGTGACGCAACCTCTCGGAGCCACCGCCCGCCACCTGGTCCGCGACGACGCGGACCAGGTGGCGGCGACGGCCGCCGACCTGATCCTCGAGGCGTGCGACGACGAGTGCTCGGTCGGGCTGGCGACCGGATCGTCCCCGCTCGGCGCGTACGACGAGATCGTCCGACGCGTCAGGGCGGGGACGGCGCCGCGCCGGGTGGCGCGACGCGGCTATCTCCTCGACGAGTACCTCGGCCTCCCCGTAGGCGACCGGAACTCGTACGCGTCGGTCATCCGGCGCGAGGTCGCCGACGCCCTCGGCCTCGAGGTCCGGGGCCCGGACGGGCAGGCCGCCGACCCCGACGCCGAGGCCGAGCGCTACGGGCGCGAGGTGGCGGAGGCGAGGGTCGCCGTGCAGGTCCTCGGGATCGGGCGCAACGGGCACCTCGGGTTCAACGAGCCCGGATCGGCGCTCGACTCCCGCACCCGGGTCGTCCGGCTCACCGAGACCACCCGGCGCGACAACGCTCGCTTCTTCGACTCCCTCGCCGAGGTCCCCACCCACGCCATCACGCAAGGCCTCGGCACCATCATGCAGGCACGGCGCCTCGTCCTGATCGCCCTCGGTGAGCGCAAGGCCGACGCCGTACGCGCCGCTCTGCACGGACCGGTCGACCCCGCCTGCCCAGCCTCGGTGCTGCAGCGGCATCCCGACTCCTACCTCGTCACCGACCGGGCGGCCGCGGGTGAGCCAGGAGCGGACCGGTGACCACACGTCACGCCGTGGTCGGAGGCGGGATCCTCGGCGTCGCGGTCGCCCGGGAGCTGCTCCGCCGCGACCCGGCCGCGCACGTCACCCTGCTGGAGAAGGAGCCGGAGCTCGCCGCGCACCAGACCGGGCGCAACAGCGGCGTGGTCCATGCCGGGCTGTACTACGAGCCCGGGTCGGCGAAGGCCCTGATGTGCCGGCGAGGGGTGGCGCTGCTCGAGGCGTACTGCGAGGAGATGGACATCCAGCGCGTCACGTGCGGGAAGGTGCTGGTCGCGCTCGACGACGACGAGCGCGCACGCCTGGCCGGGATCGAGCGTCGGGCCCTCGCCAACGGCGTCCCCGGGGTGCGGATCCTCAGCGCGGCCGAGCTCCGGGAGATCGAGCCCCACGTGGCCGGGATCGCCGCGCTGCACTCGCCGTCGACCTCGATCGTCGACTTCGCGGAGGTGACACGGGCTCTCGCCGCCGACGCGGTGGCGGCAGGAGCCAGCCTGCGGCTCGGCCACGAGGTCACCGCCATCGGTCGGCGGGGGGCGGAGGTCGTCCTGGCGGTCGCGACGGGTGGAAGCACCACCGACATCGCCTTCGACCACGTCGTGGCGTGCGGAGGTCTCCAGAGCGACCGGCTCGCCGCCATGGCGGGCGACGACCCCGATCCGGTGATCATCCCGTTCCGTGGCGAGTACTACGCCCTCCGCCCCGAGCGGCGCAGCCTGGTCAACGGGCTCGTCTATCCCGTTCCCGATCCTCGCTACCCGTTCCTCGGCGTGCACCTCACGCCCCGCGTCGACGGCGAGGTCCTGGTCGGCCCCAACGCCGTGCTCGCCCTCGCCAGGGAGGGGTACGACTGGCGCACCGTGTCCGCGCACGACCTGGCCCAGGTGGCTCGCAGCCCGGCGTTCTGGAGGTTCGCGCGTCACCACTGGCGGACCGGCGTGAGAGAGACGGCCGGATCGCTGAGCCGGCGTCGCTTCGTCGCCGCCGCCCGCGCGTACCTGCCCGAGCTCGCCGACGACGACGTGGTCCCCGGGCGGGCAGGCGTCCGAGCCCAGGCGCTCGACCGCGACGGCGGGCTCGTCGACGACTTCCGCATCACCGCACGCGAGCGCCTCGTGATCCTCCGGAACGCGCCCTCGCCCGCTGCCACGTCCGCCCTCGCCATCGCCGAGCACGTCGGCACCCTCGTCGCCGAATCCACCCGTACGGAGGACCTGTGAACGTCACTCTCGAACCAGGGCTGTGGGGCGTGCTCGCCACGCCCTTCGATACGGCTCTCGCCCTCGACCTTCCCTCGCTGCAGCGCGAGGTCGGGTCGTTCGTCGCCGACGGCTGCGACGGCCTGGTCGCGCGCGGGGTCGTCGGGGTGGCGGCGGCGCTGTCCGACGCCGAGGCGGTCGCCGTCGCACGCACCGTGGCGGCGAGCACCGACCTCCCGTACGTGCTGGGGTTGTCGGAGCGCGACCCCGAGCAGGTCGTACGACAGGCCGACCGCCTGCTCGCCGCGGTGCCCCGACCGCCGGTCGCCGTGATGGCTCAGATCAACGACCCCGATCCCGGGTCGGTGGCGGCGTCGCTGCGCCGGCTGCACGAGGAGACAGGATCAGCGGTGCTGCTCCAGGACTACCCCGTGGTCTCCGGCATCACCGTCCCTGACGAGACGGTCGTCGCGATCGCCCGGGCGTGTCCGTTCGTCGTCGGCGTCAAGTCCGAGACTCCCCCGACGTCGCTCGCGGTCGCCCGCCTGACGGCTGCCCTGGACGTGCCGGTCTTCGGTGGGCTGGGAGGAGTCGGGCTCCTCGACGAGCTGATGGCGGGCTCGGCCGGCGCGATGACCGGATTCAGCCATCCGGCCGCGCTCGCCGCCGTCCTGAGGTCGTACCGGGACACCGGCTTCGAGGACGCCCGGGCGCAGTGGGCGCCGTGGCTTCCGCTCGCCACCTTCGAAGGCCAGGTCGGCATCGGCCTGTCGATCCGCAAGGAGCTCTTGCACCGGCGCGGGATCCTCGGCACCAGTCGCGTCCGTCCGCCCGCGCGTGCCCTCCCGCCCGAGCTCGTCCCGCTCCTCGAACGCCACCTGGCCACCGTCCCGGCGTCCGGGCCCCTCTCGTCCGCCCTCTGAAGGAGGACCGCCCGTGCGACTCTCGACCATCCAGCTCAACGGCCGACCGACCGCGTGCGTGACCGTCGCCGAGGGACTCGCCCGGATCGACCAGGTGCTCCCCGGGGCGCCGGACGACGTGATGGCTCTCCTCGAAGGCGACCGTCTCGGCGAGCTTGCCCGCGCGATCGCTGCCGGCGTCGACACCTCTGCCCTGGTCGATCCCGGAGCAGCGGTGCTCACGCCCTGGACGCGGCCGCGCAAGATCCTCGGCATCGGGCTCAACTACCGGGCGCACGCGGGTGACCTCGGCGAGGAGGCACCCCGTACGTCGCCGGCCTCCTTCCTCAAGGCCGACCACACCATCGTCGGGCCCGGCGAGCCGATCGTCGTCCCCGGCGACCTCGGCACGGTGACCTCGGAGGCCGAGCTCGGTCTGGTCGTCGGCCGGCCCTGCTACCGCGTCAGCGTCGACGAGGCGATGGCGTACGTCGCGGGGGTCGTCGCGGTGCTCGACCAGACGGCCGAGGAGGTCCTCCTCGAGAACCCCCGCTATCTGACCCGGGTCAAGAACTACCCCACCTTCTTCGCCTTCGGGCCCGAGCTGATCACCCTCGACGAGGTGCTGGCGGAGGGGCCGCTGGAGGATCTACGCGTCGCAACGATCCACAACGGCGCGGTCCACCGCGAGGACGTGGTGGGCGGCATGACGTTCTCCCCCGCAGAGCTGCTGAGCTTCCACAGCCACGTCATGCCGTTCTTCCCTGGCGACATCCTGTCGACCGGGACACCGGGCGCCGTGGCGATCCAGGCGGGCGACACCGTGCGGTGCGAGCTCGGCGATGGGCTCTCCTTCCTGGAGAACCCGGTCAGGACGGTCGGGTGAGCGCTCCCCCGGCCGTACGCTGAGCGCATGACCGGCGATGTGACCCTCGTGATCGTGGTCTGAGCAAGGGCGACGATGTCCTCCCCGGCGGCCGACACGCGCAGACGTGAGCGATCGACCATCCTCGCCACGCGGCGTCTGCTCGGGGTCGACGCGGCGCGCGCCGTCGCGCTGATCGGCATGATGGCGACCCACCTGGAGTCCAGGATCGGGCCGGACGGCTCGACGTCCACGGTCCATCTCCTCGCGGCAGGGCGTGCCTCCGCCCTGTTCGCGCTGCTCGCCGGTGTCGGCATCGCGCTCGCCAGCGGCGGCACCCGGCCCCCGCGCGGGCGCTCCTGGCTCCAGGCTGCGGCCGCAACGGCGGCCCGGGCCGGCGTGCTCTTAGCGGTCGGCCTCGTCCTCGGCTCGTTCGAGTCGGGACTGGCGATCATCCTCTGCTACTACGGCGTGCTCTTCCTGGTCGCGCTGCCGTTCCTCCGCCTGAGCGCGGGCTGGCTGATCGGGCTCGGCCTCGTCGCCGCGGTCGTCATGCCGGTGATCAGCCAGGCGTTGCGCCACACGGTGACGGTGCCGCTGGATTCGGCGGTGCCCGACATCGTCACGGTCGTCACCGATCCCGCCGACACCGTGGTCAACCTTCTTCTCACCGGCTACTACCCGGTGGTGACCTGGACGGCCTACCTCCTCGTGGGCATGGGCGTCGGAAGGCTCCCGCTCGGTCGGATCGGTGTCGCCGCCGGCATCGCGGTGACGGGCACCCTCCTGGCGATCGCAGCCTGGGTGAGCTCGTCGAGCTGGCTCGCTGGAGGCGGACTCGAGGTGCTCAAGGCCACCGGCACCGGCGACACCCTCGCGTGGGTGCCCGTCGACGAGAACCTCCTGCACGTCGGGTTCGCGGGGAAGACACCCACCTCCTCGTGGGCATGGCTGGGGATCGCGTCACCGCACTCCGGCGCGCCGCCGGACCTCCTCCACACCCTCGGGACCTCGCTGGCCGTGCTGGGTCTGATGCTGATGCTGGAGCACGTGATCGGGCGGTTCCTCTGGCCTGCCGCCGCGATCGGGAGCATGACGTTCACGCTCTACTCGCTGCACGTCGTCCTCATCTCGACGCTGCTCCCGCGCACGATCGACCACGCGCTCCTCGTCCACGTCACGGTGGCGGCGCTGATCGCGGTCCCGTGGCGCCGCTACGTCGGCCGCGGGCCGCTCGAGGCGGCCGCCGCAGCCGCCGCCCGGGGTGCGGCACAGGCCGTCGGAGGAGGCGGCCGTACGATCGATCCGTGACTGCCACGACCTTCCGGATCGGCGACGGACAGCCGGTCGCGTACGAGACCGCACTGCACTTCTGGGTCAAGAGCGCCCGCGAGGTGCTCGTCGAGAAGGCGCGCGAGTACGGCGGTGACGTCACCGATCAGGACCTCGCGGCCGAGGTGCAACGGCGTACGGGCGTGAAGGCGCAGGGTCAGTCGGCGACCTGGATCGGCGACGTCCTCGCCGAGGTCGCCGCCGACGCCCACGAGCGCGGCGAGCCCGCGATCACGTCGCTGTGCGTGCGGGCCGACGGGACGGTCGCCGACGGCTACCGCGAGGCCGTGGCGCGGGTGACCGGCTCGCCGGTCGCCGATCCGGACCGCCATGCGGCTGCGCAGCGGTTCGCGTGCTACCAGCGGTACGGTGCGCCGCTCCCCTCCGACGGCGGCCGGCCCCGACCGTCCTCCCGGGTCGCCGCGCACGCCCCACGGACGTCGCGCCGGGAGCCCACGCTCCGCAAGGTCGAGCGTCCCGGCGTCGTCTGCCCGCGGTGCTTCCTCGAGATGCCGGCGACCGGCGTGTGCGACTCCTGCGGCTGAGGTTCGCCCCGAACGTCCCCTGACCCCGCTACGGTCGGGAGAGCACGAGAGGGGGGCGGATGTCGACTCGGGTCCTGACCGCGCCCTACGGGCGAGCCGCACTCGACGCGCTGACCGCGGTGGTCGCCGAGGCCAAGGGCACCGACCCCATGGCGCCCGTCACCGTGCTCGTGCCGACCAACGTCGCCGGGATCGTCGCGCGGCGTCACCTCGCTCTGGGCCTGCGCGACGGCGCGCCCGGTGTCGCCGCGCTGACCGTGACCACCCTGCCCCGGCTCGCCGAGCAGGTCGCCGCGGCCCGGATGGACCCTCGACGGCCGGCGACGCAGCCGGTCCTCGCCGCCGCGTGGCGCCAGGCGCTCGACCAGGACCCCGGCGTCTTCGCTCCGGTGACCGACCATCCCGCGACGATCCGTGCCCTGGTCGCCGCTCATCGAGAGCTCCGCGACCTCTCCCCGGGCGGCCGCGCCCGTGCGCGCGACTCCACGGGCCTCTCGGCCGACCTCATCCGCCTGCACGAGCAGGTGGTGGCCCTCACCGACCCCGTGTCGTACGACGCGACCGACCTGCTGCGCGAGGCAACCCGTCTCGTGGAGCAGGGCGCCCCGGGCGCCGCCCCGCTCGGAGCGGTCGTCCTCTTCCGTCCCCAACGCCTCACCCGGGCCGAGTCGGGACTCGCGCGTGCGCTGGCCGGGACGTCCGACTGCGTCGTCGTCGCGGGCATGACGGGGGTTCGGCGCGCGGACTCCGCCGTCCGTCACAGCCTCGATCTCATGGGGCTCGCTGTCCCGGAGGAGACGGCCGTCCCTCGCCCTGTCGCCTCTCGGGTCCTGCACGCCTCCGATGCCGACGACGAGGTCCGCTGCGTCGTGCGCGAGGTCGTCGCAACCCTGGACCGAACGCCCGCGCACCGGGTCGCCATCCTCTATGGCGCCCGCGTCCCCTACGCGCGCCAGCTCCACGAGCACCTCGAGGCGAGCGGGCTCACCGTCAACGGCCCGGCGACCCGCGCCGTGCAGGAGCGCGCGATCGCACGCGGTCTCCTCGGCATCCTCGACGCCGGCCGGACCGGTCTCGGCCGGGCGGACACGTTCACCGCACTCGCCGAGGCACCGGTGCTCGCCTTCTCCGACCGGCGCGTCCCGGTCTCGCGGTGGGAGCGGATCTCACGGCGCGCGGGCATCGTCGGACGAGGCGACTGGCGCACGCGTACGACCACCTTCATCGCCGACCAGCTGCGGCTCAAGGACCAGGAGCTCGCGCAGGAGAGCCCGCGCGAGGGACTTGTCGCGGCCGCCGATCGGGAGATCGGCGCCGCCGGCGCGATGCTGGAGTTCGTCGACCTCCTCGAGCAACGGTTCGAGGAGGCCGCGCGGATCAGCCGCTGGCAGGACCTGCGCACGTGGGCGCTCGACCTCCTTCACGACCTGTACGGGACGTCCGAGGCGTGGGCCGCGCTCCCTGCCGAGGAGCAGTACGCCGCGGTCGCGGTCGAGTCGGCGATCCACGGTCTGGCGGCGCTGGACGCGTTCGAGCTCCCGGTCGACGCCGAGACGCTCGCGGAGATCCTTGCCGTCGAGCTGGAGTCTTCGCTCCCCCGCGTCGGTCGCTACGGCGACGGAGTCTTCGTCGGTCCGGTGTCGGCAGCGGTCGGCATGGACCTCGACGAGGTGTTCGTGCTCGGTCTGAGCGAGGACTCGTTCCCGGGCCGCCTGCACGAGGACGCGCTGCTCAGCGACACGCTCCGCACGGCCACCGGCGAGCTGGATCCTCTCCGCTCGACCCTCGACGACAAGCAGCGCCACCTCCTCGCTGCGCTGGCCGCGGCGCCGAGGTCGACCGCGTCCTTCCCGCGGGGCGACCTGCGGCGCAGCACCACGCGGATCCCGAGCCAGTTCCTGCTTCCCAGCCTGCGCGAGCTCACCGGCAACAAGGAGCTCGCGGCGACCGAGTGGGACCGCCCGGACAAGCACCGCGCGTCCACCGACGGACTCCTCGTCGGCAGCCGCTCCTTCGCCGACGGCATCCTCACGACCGACCTCCCGGCGTCCGAGCAGGAGTGGCAGATCCGCGCCGCAGCCAGCGGGACCCTGCTCGCGCCGGAGCCCGCTGCGCTGCTCTCCGCGGCACGTGCCCTGATCGACGCACGCGCGAGCACCCGGTTCACCCGTTACGACGGCAACCTCGCCGGTGCGGCCGGCCTTCCCGACTACGCGCACAGCGATCAGGTGGTCTCACCCACCGCCCTCGAGTCGTACGCGCGGTGTCCCTTCGCCTACTTCGTCCAGCGACTGCTCCGCGTGGAGCCCTTGGAGCAGCCCGAGGAGATCGTCCAGATCTCGGCGGCGGAGATCGGCACCCTGGTGCACGGCGCGCTGGATGCCCTCATCACCGAGAGCGCCGGCGCCGGCACTCTCCCGTCGTACGCCGAACCCTGGACCGCGTCGCAGCACCAGCGGCTGCAGGAGCTCGTCACCGAGCGTGCGATCGATCTCGTCGAGCGCGGGCTCACCGGCCACCGGCGGCTGTGGGAAGCCGAGCTGGACGCCCTGCGGCAGGTGGTCGCACGCATGCTCGTGGACGACGACGTCTATCGGGCGCGGCGTGACGCCGAGGTCGTCCGAAGCGAGCTCGAGTTCGGCATCGGGAGCGATCGAGACCCCGTCGCTGTCGCACTGCCGGACGGTCGGCTGCTGATGCGCGGCAGTGCGGACAAGGTCGACCGGACACGTGACGGCGTCCTTCTGGTCACCGACGTGAAGACCGGCCGGGCGGACCCGTTCCGTGAGCTGGGGCAGGACCCGGTCGCCGCCGGGACAAAGCTCCAGCTCCCCGTGTACGCGCTGGCGGCGCGTGAGCGCGTCGCCGACAAGCCGGTCACCGGTGTCGAGGCGATGTACTGGTTCGTCCGCCGCAACGCCGGTGAGCGGATCCCGGTCACGCTCGACGACGATCTCGAGGCGCGCTACGCCCAGACGCTCCAGACGCTCGTCGACGGCATCGCCGCGGGCGTCTTCATCGGACGCCCGAGCGCGCAACCGGCGTACGGCTTCGTCGAGTGCGAGTTCTGCACACCGGGCGGCCTCGGCCACAAGGAGGCGCGACAGCGCTACGAGGACAAGCGGAGCGACGCCGCGCTCGTGCACCTGATCGAGCTCGTCGACCCTGAGGCGCTGGCATGACGTCGCTCACGACCCTGAACGACGAGCCCGCCCGCGACCGGATCACGACAGAGACCGACCGCAACCTGTTCGTCGACGCCGGGGCCGGCTCCGGCAAGACCCGAGCACTGGTCGACCGGGTGACGTTCCTGGTGCTCGACGCCGAGGCGCCCGTGCCGCTTCGCCACATCGTCGCGGTCACGTTCACCGAGAAGGCCGGGGCCGAGCTGCGGGACCGGCTGCGCGTCGCCTTCGAGGGCGCGCGACGCTCGTCGGTCATGCCGGAGCGCCAGGCGCGCGCCTCCGAAGCTCTCGAGGACCTCGACTCCGCCGCCATCGGCACGCTGCACGCCTTCGCGCAGCGCATCCTGACCCGACACCCGATCGAGGCGGGTCTCCCTCCGCTGATCGAGGTCCTCGACGAGGTCGCGTCCTCGGTGGCGTTCGAGGAGCGCTGGACGGTCATGCAGCGCGAGCTCCTCGACGACGACGCGATGGGCACGGCCTTGCTCCTCGCCCTCGCCGCCGACGTGCGACTTGCCCACCTCCGCTCGTTGACCCGCGCCTTCAACGCCGACTGGGACCTCATCGCCGACCGTGTCCCGCAGCGCGCCCCGGCCATCGTGCTGCCCGACCTGTCCGCGCTCTGGGAGGCAGCGTCCAGACTCGCGGCGCGGGCTGACGAGTGCACCGACGAGAGCGACAAGTTCCTCCCTCGTCTGGCCGCCTTCGGCGCCTGGGGCGACGAGCTCCGGACCGCGGTCGACGATCGCGCTCGATACACGACGCTCCTCCGCGCCGACACGCTCAAGACGTCGTACGGGCGCGGCGCGAACTGGCCCGATCTCGCGGGTCTGAAGGCAGCGTGCAAAGAGCTCCAGGCTCGCGCCGCCTCCGTCGCCCACGAGGTGACCGAGGCGACGCTGCGGCCGCTCGCATCCTGGATCGCTCACCGGGTGCGCGCCGACGCCGAGCGCCGGGCCGCGGAGGGTCGCGTCGAGTTCCACGACCTGCTCGTCCTGGCGCGCGACGTGCTGCGCCGCGACGCGGGCGTGCGCGCCGCTCTGCAGACACAGTTCCGGCGCATCCTCCTCGACGAGTTCCAGGACACCGACCCGATCCAGATCGAGCTCGCCGTGCGCATCGCCGGTGGCCGCGACGCCGACGCCGAGGACTGGCACGATGTCGTCGTCCCGCCGGGCTCGCTCTTCGTCGTCGGCGATCCGAAGCAGTCGATCTACCGGTTCCGCCGCGCGAGCATCGCGCTCTACCTGGACGCCCGAGACTGGTTCGGAGCCGACGACCGCGTGACGCTGACCACCAACTTCCGCACCGTCGCTCCCGTTCTGGGGTGGGTCAACGACGTTTTCGCGACCGTGATCGAGGCGTCACCCCGCTCCCAACCGGAGTACGCCCCGCTCGACCCCGCGCGGAGCGAGCACCCGTCCGTCGGACCGGCGGTCACGGTGCTCGGTCGCGTGGAGCACACCGAGTCGATCAGAGCAGATGCGCTGCGTGCCCTCGAGGCCGCCGACGTGGCCGCCGCCATCCGGCGGGCGCTCGACGAGGGCTGGACAGTGCGGGACGAGCGGACCGGGGGGTGGCGACCGGTCGTGCTCGCGGACGTGGCGATCCTCATCCCGTCCCGCCTCTCGCTCGAGGCGCTGGAGACCGCGCTCGACCGCGAGGGCCTCCCCTACCGGGCCGAGTCCAGCTCGCTGGTCTACCAGGCGGCCGAGGTCCGAGACCTCCTGACGGCTGCACAGACGATCGCGGATCCCAGCGACCAGTTTGCGAGCGTGCAGTCCTTGCGCTCGCCGCTCTTCGGGTGCGGCGACGACGACCTCTGGTCCTGGAAGCACGCCGGCGGGTCGTTCCACGTGCTCGCTCCCACCACGAAGACGCTCGAACGCCTCGAACGGCCCAATCATCCGGTGGCTGCCGGGTTGGACGCGTTGCGCGACCTCGTCCGCCGGGCTCGCTGGATGACGCCGAGCGAGGTCCTCACGACGATCGTGGCCGAGCGGGTAATGCTGGAGACCGCCGCGGTCGGCCCCCGCGCCCGCGACGGGTGGCGACGCCTGCGCTTCGTCGTGGACCAGGCCCGCGCGTGGTCGGAGGTGGAGCACGGAGGGCTCCGTGCCTACCTCGAGTGGGCCAGGCGTCAGGCCGACGACGCGGCGCGCGTCGCCGAGGCGGTGCTGCCCGAGACCGACGTGGACGCCATCCGGATCATGACCATCCACGGGGCCAAGGGCCTGGAGTTCCCCGTGGTGGTGCTCTCCGGCATGAGCACCCGCTCACAACGGCGCAAGGGCGTCCAGCTGCTCTGGACCGACGACGGCTACGAGGTGCGGCTCGTCGGGCAGGTCCAGACCAACGACTTCGAGGAAGCGGCCCCGGTCGACGAGCAGATGGACGCCCTGGAGCGTCGGCGCCTGCTGTACGTCGGTGCGACCCGAGCGCGCGACCATCTCGTGGTGTCGTTGCACCGGGTGGCCGACAAGACCGACACCAACGCGTGCATCCTCGCCGACGCCGGTGCAGGAGAGAACGCCTGGGCGACCGACGCTTCCGGCCTCGACGGCGACTCCGCTCCTGCCGAAGGCGCTCGTGGACGTCGGCGTGACCTTTCTCCCATGCCGCCGCCCGATCTCGCCGCCTGGCAGGCCCTGCTGGACGACGCACGTGCCGCAACCCGACTCACCGCGGTCCAGAGCGCCTCGGGCCTCGAAGGGACCGATCCGGAGATCGTTCTCCTCGACACCCCGCCGGCAGACGCCGGCCGCGCCAAGGGTGGGCGCGACGTCGAGCTCCCCCCGTGGCGCAAAGGTCGTTACGGGTCGGCGGTCGGACGTGCGGTCCACGGGGTGCTGCAGGCGGTCGACCTGGCCACCGGTGCGGGGCTCGACGACGCGGTCGCTGCGCAGTGCCGCGCCGAGGCCGTGACGGACTTCTCCGCCGAGGTTCGCGCTCTCGCAGCCTCCGCGCTCAAGGCGCCGGTGGTGAGACGTGCCGCTGAGCGGGAGCACTGGCGGGAGTCCTACGTCGGCACCGTCAGCGAGGACGGCACGATGATCGAAGGCTTCGTCGACCTGATCTACCGCGACGACGACGGCACGCTGCACGTCGTCGACTACAAGACCGACGACGTCCCGCAGGCTGCGCTCGGCGCACGGACGGCCTTCTACCGCCCGCAGGTGGCGGCGTACGAGGAGTGCCTCCGCGCGGCGACCGGTGCCTCTGTCACGACGTCGCTGCTCTTCCTCGGCGTCGGCCGTGAGGCGTGGGAGGTCCCCGTCGGTCGGTGAGCCCGACGTCGCAACGTCGGCTTCGCGTCAGACCAGCGCCTTGCGGGCACGCTGCTCGTAGAGCGCCAGGAAGGCCTCGAGCAGCTGGAGCGCGGCCAGGGCGGGCAGGAGGGCGTTGGTCGGAGCGCCGAGCGCGGCCCACGGGCGTCCGTGGGCGAAGGCAGAGCCCAGCGTCCACGGAAGGAGCACCCCGAGGCTCGGCCGCGGGAGCTGCGCGTCGGCGTACGCGACGGCTGTCTCGACGCGATAGCCGCGCCGGACCTCGTCGACGTCGAGCCGACGACGACGCGCGACCATCTCGAGGGAGATCAGCCGCGCCTCGGCGGGGGGAAGGCTCGGCAGGCGGAGGTGCCGGGTCGCCGCCTCGGAGTCGGCGATGTCCTGGGCGTGCCATCGCAAGGTGCGTTCGATGCGGTCGTCGCGGCTGGCGGGTCCGAGGATCCAGTAGGCGGTGGCGAGGTTCTCCAACGCGCCGTGCGCGAGCGACCAGGTGGCCGCCGAGTGCGGGGCGTGCGCGTCGACCACGAGTGTCTTCACGGCATGCAGGTGATCGATCCCCGCGGTCAGGCACCGCCGAAGGGTCTGGCTGGTGGCGTACGGGCCGCTGGTGATGTCGTCGGCCGACAACGACGACCCGGACGCCACGGGGAACTCCTCGCGCGCGCTGCAGCGCTGCATCACACGCTCGATCAGGACGCCGTTGCTGGCCCATCTCTCCAAGGCCTGCTCCTCGAGGTCGACCAGGGCGAGCTCAGGGACGGAGCGCCCCGTCGCGGTCGTGGTGGCGTGGTCGTCGAGCATGCGGGAGTCCTTGGCGGAGGGCAGTCACGGGAGTCGAGCGTTCCCGTGGAGGGCGGGGGTGCGCGTCACCGTATCGGAGCACGGACACCACGTTCCACTCGCGCGGTCGACCCGCGACGTCCGCCGTGTGTACATCGCTGTACGTTGTTGTACATGTCCACCGTCACGATGAGTCAGGCACGGGCCCAGCTGGCGGCGCTGCTGGACCGCGTCGAGGCCGGCGAGGAGATCACGATCACCCGCCACGGCCGCGCGGTGGCCCGCCTCTCCGCTCCCCGCACGGCACGAGCGGCACGCGCGGACCATCTCTTCGCGGCGGCCGACGCCATCGCCGACGAGGTCGACAGCTATCGAGGGCTCCCGCTTCCCCGCGCGCCCCGAGAGGCGGATGCGGACGCCGCGGTCCGGTCGCTCCGCGCGGACCGAGACTCTTGGTGACGGTCGCCTTCGACGCTGGCGTCGTCATCTGTGCTGCGGTCGCCGACCAGCGGGGCGCGATCCTGCTCGACGCGATCGACACCTCGTCGTCTCCCGACGTGCCGGTCGGGATCGGATCGACGCTGCTCGTCACCGAGGCGCTCACCGTCGCCGACGACCGTCGTGACGAGCGCCTCCGCATGATCGCGATCCTTGGCCGGCTCGCGCTCCTCCCCGTCACTCAGGACGTCGCCGTGGTGGCTGCCGCCCTCAAGCTCCGGCACCGGCTCAAGACTCCCGACGCGCTGCACCTCGCCACCGCGATCACCGCGGGTGCCGACCAGTTCGTGACGATCAACCGACGCGACTTCGGCTCGCGGATCACCGAGATCGACATCGTCCACCCGTGAGCGCTGTCCCGCCTGGCGGGCATCTGTGATGCCCGCCAGACGGGCAGCTCAGATGCCGCAGGTGGGTGCGGACCAGAAGCGCGACGCGGGTGCTGCCACGTGGACGTGGTCGTCATGGCCTGGGTAGCCCGGCCCCAGGATCATCGCGAACCCGTGGTTGCGTGCCTGCTTCGCGATCGTGCAGAACCCCTGGGAGCCGGCACCGAGATCGGCGGCGTCGCCGTAGAGGTGCCGACTGTTGGACGCTCCTCCGACCGCGCTGTTGCACGACGTGCTGCGGAAGCCGCTGTTGACCGTCAGCGGTCGATCACCCAAGGCGTGGCGGAGCGCCTGGAGCTTCCACATCGTGACGAGGGCGTTCGCCCGTGCCGTCGCAGCGGACACCGCCCCGCCCGACCAGGTGCTGTTGCACCGGTTCAGCTCGGCATAGCTGAAGTTGGCCGGCGTGCAGTCGTCGTCCTGCAGCGCGTAGATCTTGGAGTACGTCTGGGCGTTCGCGACTCCGTCGGCGGTGAGACCGTACGCCTGCTGGAAGCGCGTGACGGCCGCCTTGGTGGCGGGGCCGTAGCTGCTGTCGAGGGCGAGGACACCCCCGGAGCCGGGATAGCCCGACACCCGGATCTGGAGCTGACGGACGTCGTCACCCGTCGATCCTTGGGACAGCGTGCGGGACCACGTGTAGCAGGCGTCGGCAGAGGCCGGACCGGCCGTGGCGACCACGCCGAGCGTGGTGGTGGCGATCACGAGGGCAAGTGCTGCGACGAGATGACGGATGGATCGGACCACGGTCTGCCTCCAGGGGTGAGGATCGTTGTGCCAAGGTTCGTCGCACTCGTCGATCTTGGCAACCCCCAACCGCGGGCGCACCGCCTGAGGGAGGCTGTGGACAACGCTGACGCGTGACGGTCGGTTCGCGGGACAGTTCGGCGCATGCCGCTGTTCGACCCGTACCCCGCGTCACCCGAGCAGATCCTTGCCTCGGCCGGCGAGATCGAGGGCCGCGCCACTGCCGTGGGCTCCGTCGTGGACGAGACGGTCCGCCGGGTCGTGGCGGCCTCGTCCCACGTCGACGGGTCGCTCCTCACCGCGATCCCGCTGGGGGCGGGGCCGGTCATGGCGCTGGGTGGCCAGGTCGACGAGCGCTCCCGATACGCGGCGACCGTCGTCCGGGCCTGGGCTGTCAGCGTGACGATCTACGACGCAGGTGTGGAGGCGCTCAACGCGGAGTACGACGCGGCCGCCGCCGATACTCGCGCGGCGACGACCGCCGACCTTCATCGCCGGCACGCCGTGCTGGAGGGCTCGCTCGACGACGCCGCGCGGCAGCTCGCCAGGCTCCTCGATGCCGGCCCGTCGGACGACGGCTGGCGAAGGCTCGGCGGGCTCGGGCCCGTGCCTTCCTCGTACGCGCCGCCCGTGACACGGCCCCGGCGCGGCGGCGACCCCGCCGCGATCACGGCGCTGACGGTCCTGCTGGGCGATCCACGCGCCTGTCTTCCCGAGACCGGCAACGTCGCGGACTGCCTGGTCGAGGCCGCCTCGGTCCTACCGATCGGCAAGCTGCTCAAGCTCCGCAAGCTGCTCAAAGCCTTCGAGAATGCCGACGACGTCAAGGACACCAGCAACTACGTTGACGACGTCGCCGACGTCCTCGATGAGCTCCCACACGGCCGGCGGCGGCACGTTCGTACGGTCGCAACCGAGCAAGAGCTCCGCGACCTCTACGGTCGCCTCACGTCCCGAGGTCTGCCCACCGAGATCGATCGCTACGACGGAATCGCCGTCAAGCGCCCAGATGGCATCATCATCGGACTCCGGGAGGAATCACGAAGTGGTGGTGTCACGATCGACGTCATCGCTGGGGACGGCATCAAACGGAAGGTTCATATCCAATGAAGTCGGCAGATGGCCTGACCCTTGATCAAGAGATCCTCTCCAGCGGCTGCCTCGATTGGGTTGATGCCTCAGAGGTCATCGGTATCGCCCGCAATCTCGACTCCGCGTCCGCGCTCGACCCTGCGGACCTCCGCGATCTCTGCATCGGTGTCATCGCGCGGCTTTCCGCGAGCGGGTTGATCGAGATCGGTGAGCTGGGCAAGGACAGCCGATTCGTCCCCTGGGACGGAAGCGAGCCCGAGAACCTCCGCCGCCTCGCGCGCGAGTGGGCACGGCGCGCGGACCCGTACCCCCAGATGTGGGACCTCTTCTGGCTCAACACGACGCCTCGCGGTGACGAGATCGGCAACGCGATCACCGACTGGGTCAACGCCGACCCCGAGACGCGAGGTCCTGCTCCCTCGGTCGACCCGGCACGGTGAGCGGGGGTCAGTTCGAGCTGGTGTCCCGCGGCAGCTTCGGGATCAGCCAGCCGAGGAACGCATCCTGGCTCCGCGTCTGCAGATAGACCCGTCCGGGGCCGGTCAGGTCGACGACGAAACCCTCCCCGCTGAGCAGCGTCGACTTCCAGCCGCCAACCTTGCGCACCTTGAAGTCGACCCCCTCGCTCCAGCCGACGAGGTGACCGGTGTCCACGACGTGCCGCTCCCCCGGCGCGAGGTCCATCGTCTCGATCGCGCCGTAGCTCGCGACGAGCAACGGCCCGGTGCCCGTGCAGCGGAGCATGAACAGACCCTCGCCACCGAAGAACGTCTTCGCGCCGCCCCACTTGCTGTCGACCTCGATCTCGGGTCCGGCGGCGAGGTAGGCCCCCGACTGGAGAAACACGGTCTCTCCGCTCAACGTCCACGTCACGATGTCGCCGGGCAGCACGGGCGCGAAGGTGATCGTGCCCGGCCCACCCTGCGCAGTGAAGGTGTTGACGAAGAACGACTCGCCACCGAGCACCGCTCGACGCAGACCCTTGAGCATGCCGCCGCCGGTCGAGGTCTGGATCTCGACGTTGGACGACATCGCCATCATCGCTCCACCCTCGGCCTTGACCGACTCGCCGGGCGAGAGGGTACAGACGGCAGCGGCGTAGCCAGGGCGGCTGGTGATATCGATGTCCATGTGGGCAGTGTGCCAACTCCTACCGCCTTACGCTGCGGAACCACGCGTCGCGGTCTCGGGGGTCTGCCCCGGTCCGTCGTCGGCTCGGCGGCGTGCCGCCCTGGGGTACCGGTGCATGGTGGTCCAGCGACGCGGTCAGCACGGCCTCCCCACCGCTCAGGTCGGACAGGCGACGCGAGAGTTCCGGCACCGCCACCGAGGGGAGGTGACCGGTGAGCACGGTGAACCCGTCCTGAGGCGCCGATCCGGCCACCGTCCCGCCGAGCCGGCCGATGAGCGAGAGCACGCGCGCCAGCGCCTTGTCGGGGAGCTCGACCTCGTACCGGTCGATCGGCTGGCACACCTGCGTCCCGGCCCGCTCGAGCGCGGCGATGACGACGACCGCCGCGAGGTTGCGGAAGTCGGCGCCGACGCTGGACATGGCCTTGTTGAACGACTGGTGCGCGTGGCTCTGTCGCGGCCAGTAGTCCGACGTCGTCATCGTGACGAGGCAGTCGGTGACCTCCCACCCACGGAGCCCTTGTCGGAGCGCCGCCCGGGCACCTTCCTCCGTCGCAGCCACGAACGCCGGTGGGAGGTTGCCACGCTCGCTGCCCGCCGAGAACGCGACGCCGCTCCCCCGCGCTCCCGGCTCCACCCGAAGGCCGATCGTTGCCAGGTACGGGTTGCCGGCGGCACCGATCTCCTCGAGCGCGTCGCCGTCGCCGACGACCCGCTCGAGGCACACCACCGAGGTCTCCGCGAACCTGACCCGCACGCCGTAACGCTCCTCGAGGACGGCGGCGATGACCTCCTTCTGCACCTCACCATGGAGCCGGACGACGGCCTCCCCCTCGACCTCGTCGACACGCAGGTCGATCAACGGGTCCTCGTCGGCGAGGTCGGCGAGCCCGGCGAACATCGTCGCCCGCTGCGTCGGGTCGTCCGGGGTGACCACGGTCTGCATCGTCGGCGGCGGAAAGCGGTACGAGGTCCGTCCCGGTGCGCTCCCCAGCACGTCGCCGATCCGGACGTCCAGCCCTCGCACCACCGCGACCTCACCCGCCTCGACCGACCTCGTCGTCTGCAGGCCGCCGGGTCGACTCACCGCGATCTCGGTCACGGGGGCCGGGGGGAGACCGGCCGCGGTGACCTTCTCCCGCACTCGGAGCGTGCCGGACCACCATCGGACCCACGCGCGCCGGCCCCGCACGTCGCGTTCGATCGCGAAGACTGTCCCGCCGGTCGGGCCCTTCGCCGCCGGAGCCGGGCGAAGGAGCGTCGTGATCGCGTCACGCAGGGCATCGATGCCGGCGCCGGTGATCGCTGAGCCGACGAGGAGCGGGGTCACGGCCCGTCGGAGTACGGCGTCGCGGAGGCCCGCCGCGAGCTGGTCCGGCATGATCGGCCGGCCCTCGACCCAGCACGCCAGGACGTCGTCGTCAGCCGCCGCGACCGCCTCGATCAGCCGCGGGTCGTCGGACTCCACCGCCTCGACGCGCGCGTCGCGGTGCCCGATGTTCCGTACGTGCGAGAGCACGGTGACGTCGGCCGTCAGCCGCCGCCGTACCTGCGAGACGACGTGGTCGAGATCGGCGCCGCGCCGGTCCACCTTGTTGACGAAGAACAGCGTCGGCACGCCGAGCCGCCGGAGGGCGCGCCAGATGGCGACCGTCTGAGGCTGCACGCCTTCGACCGCGGACACGACGAGCACCGCGGCGTCGAGGATCAGCAACGAACGCTCCACCTCGGCGATGAAGTCCGGGTGGCCCG
>NZ_JARBCJ010000289.1:0-2604 GCF_028803055.1 Mumia sp. | reverse complement strand
CGTCTCGCCGGTGGACGGGTCCTCGACGGCGAAGGTCTTCTGGCCCTCGGCGTCACGCCACTTGCCTCCGATGAAGAGCTGGGGATGCACCCCGGCGACGACCTCGGACTCGCGACCCTGCAGAACTCCACCGTTCACCGGCATGGTGACCTCCTCGTACGTACGCGGCGTTCCCGACGATCCTCTCGCGACGGCCCCGCCGGTGCACGGGGCGAGATGTCGCCCGCGCCGACCAGACCGTTACACGTCGTGGGTACCCGCTCGACGCTCGACCAGCACAAGCCCCGCGTGGAGGAGCAGACCGATCACGGCCCCGACCGCGATCCCGTAGAGGTTGTCCCCCACGTCCTCACCCGACAACCCGTCGCGGGCGGTGGGCATGACCGCCTGCCACCACTCCACGAGCCACGGGGCGGCGAGGACGACGAGCGACGGCCACCATTGGCGCAGCTCCAGCGAGAGCAGCACGGCCGAGGCTCCTAGCGCTAGCCCGGCCCAGACGTTGAGCGAGCGGGAGTCGATCCCGGTCAGCAGGGCATCCCACCGTGGCGGGTCGACGTGCAGACCCAACGGGCTGACCCAGCGCCAGCCCTGGTCGAGTGCGCCCGGCATCATCGTGACGGCGGCGTACGATCCCAGCGCGGCGGCGTACAACCAGACCCGCAGCGGCGAGACGGTCCCCGTCCGGAGCGCCACCGCCGCCAGCGTGGTGGCGAGGAGGAGCGCCAGCACGACGCCGATGCCGGACAGCGGCGTCTCGCGGAAGTAGGCGTCGAGCACGCCTCCGAGTCAAGCAGCCGGAGCCTCGGGTGGGACGAAGACCCACGGGGTACGGGGCAGCGCGGCGGGGTCGAACTCGGCCAGCATCCCCGCGGCGTCGCGCGCGGACATCCCCAACGAGTCCGCGATCGCCGCGACCAGGTCGGCCGACGTCCACCCCAGCGCCTCGAGGTCTGCGAGGGTCACCGCGCCGTCGCGCTTGGCCAGTCGCTTGCCCTCGGTGTTGAGCGCGAGCGGGACGTGGGCGTACTCCGGCGGCGTGATGCCGAGGAGCGTCGCCAGGTAGGCCTGCCGAGGCGCCGACGTGAGCAGGTCGTCGCCCCGCACGACCTGGTCGACGTCCATCGCGGCGTCGTCGACGACGACTGCCAGGTTGTACGCCGCCACACCGTCGTTGCGGACCAGGACGAGGTCGTCGACCGGCCCGGTGACGGTGCCGTGGAGGACGTCGTGGACGGCGAACTCGTCGACGTCCGACGCGAGCCTGAGCGCCGCGGGGCGCTGCGAGCGGCGGGCCTCACGCTCGGCGTCGCTCAGCCGGCGGCACGTCCCCGGGTAGTGGCCCGGGACGCCGTGCGGGGCCGACGCAGCCTCGGCGATCTCGCGGCGCGTGCAGAAGCACTCGTAGGTCAGTCCCCGCGCGGCGAGCGTCGCGACGGAGTCCGCGTAGTCCGCCTGCCGCGACGACTGGAGGACCACCGGGGGGTCCCAGTCGATGCCGAGCGCAGCGAGGTCGGCGAGCTGCCGCTCCTGGGCTCCTGGGCGGACCCGGTCGAGGTCCTCCACCCGCATCCGGAAGCCCCGACCGGTCGAGCGGGCGAACATCCACGCGAGCATCGCGGTCCGCAGGTTGCCGACGTGGAGGTCACCCGACGGGCTCGGGGCGTAGCGGCCGTTCATGGGTGCGCCAGGCAGAGAGTTCCACTCATCAGGACGGCATCCTACGCAGGAGCGTCGGGGGCACGTGTCACGATCGAAGGGTGACGACCTCTCCCGCACTTCGCTCCGGCGCCTCGCGCACCTGGCGTCCTGCCGGCGCGGTCGACGTGCGCTGGACGCTGGGCAGGCTCGGCAAGGGGCCGTACGACCCGGCGCACCACGTCGCCTCGGACGGTGCGGTGTGGCGAGCGGGGCGCATGCGGTCCGGCCCGGTCACCTACCGGGTCGCCGAGGTCGCCGGAGAGATCACCGTCGACGCCTGGGGCGACGGCACCGACGAGCTGCTGGACGAGGTCCCCGGGCTGCTCGGCCACCAAGACGACTGGTCGGGGTTCGAGCCGCGCATCCCGCTCGTCGCGCGTGCTCTGCAGCGTCACCCGGGCCTCCGCCTGCCCACCCAGCGCCGGATCTTCGAGACGCTCGTCCCCGCGATCCTCGAGCAGCGGGTGCCCTCCGTCGACGCGTACGCAGCCTGGCGGCGTCTGCTCCGCGCTCACGGCGAGCCCGCCCCCGGGCCTACCCCGGTCCCGATGGTCGTCCCGCTCGCGCCCGAGCAGTGGCGCGCGCTCCCCTCGTGGGCGTGGCACCGCGCCGGAGTCGACCCTGCACGGTCCCGCACCGTCGTGCAGGCGGCGCAGCGGGCCACGGCCGTCGAGCGGCTCGCCGACCGGTCGTACGCCGAGGTGTCGGCGGGGCTGCGGTCGCTCCCGGGCATCGGAGTGTGGACCAGCGCCGAGGTGAGGCAGCGTCTCGGTGACCCCGACGCCGTCTCGGTCGGCGACTACAACCTGGCCAAGGACGTCGGCTGGGCCTTCGTCGGCGAGCCGGTCGACGACGCGGCGATGCTCGAGATCCTGGAGCCCTGGCGCGGTCACCGGGGCCGGC